>CAYQXI010000067.1:0-10527 GCA_964421575.1 uncultured Nitrosopumilales archaeon | reverse complement strand
AGCACGTCTTCTATGAGAAAGGTGAGGATCCTTTGCAGAAGGCGGTTGAGCACGTTAAAGGTAAAGCTGAGTTTAGGTTCGATGTGGAGTATGCGGGTGTGGTAAGGGATGTAGGCCCAAGGTTGGCTCAAGTTGTGTTAGATCTCAGAGTGGGTTAGCTGCTTTTAGCCTCGCCCTCTTTGCTCTCTTCTGAAGGCTTCTCTTCGCCTGGGGCTTCGACTTCTATCGGTGGTGGGGGAGGGGTTGTAGCCATCGTCCAACCTATCCAAGCTATTATACCTAATATAGCTGCTACGGCTACGAAGGCTGTTATTGCCAAGACCGTCATGGTATAGTTCCATAACAAAAGACCGTAAATCACTATACCAGCGATACCACCTATAACAAGTAAAACGCCGATCAACTTATCCTTATCCAATCGTGATCAAATAGATGCATTAAGGGATTAACTATATATATTTTCCCCTTCACCAACTATCAAACTATTTTTTTCGTGTTTGCTGCTCGTAGATCTCCTTAACCTTATCTAATGTATCGATTTCATCTACGCTCTTATCCCCCCTTATCCTCTTGATTCTCGGGAATCGCAGCGCGTAGCCGCTATCGTGTCTGCTGCTTCGCTGTATGTTGTTAAACGCCACCTCTAAGACAATCTTCGGCTCAACTATCTTCTTGTGCCCCAGATCCTTAACTGTAAGTTTGTTTAACTTCTCGGTCATATCTAGTATTTCTTCATCTGTTAAGCCGCTGTAAGCCTTACCTATGACTTTAAGCCCATCCTTAGACTTGACTGCGAAGGTGTAGTCTGAGAGCAGACCTGCCCTCTTACCGTGCCCATACTCAGCGGCAACAATAACTACATCGAGCGTAGCGAGCTCCTTCTTGAGTTTAACCCACTTCTTCCCCCTCTTACCCGGAGTGTATTCTGAGTCTGGGCGCTTGATCATCAGCCCCTCGTAACCGAGCTTAAGGCTTGATTCAAAAGCCTCCTTTATCTCATCTTCAGATCTGACTTTCATCTGGTTAGCGTAGTAGAAGGGTGGCTTCAGATCGAGCGACTCAAGTATCGCCCTTCTCTCTTTAAGAGGTTTGTCGATGTAGGTTTCGCCGTTATAGTAGAGTATGTCGAAGGCAAAGTAGACGACTGGTGTTTCGTTTAGCACGTCTTGTGTAATCGTTTTACGGTGCAGCCTCTGCTGCAGCTTCTGAAAAGGTAGCAGCCCATCCTTATAGGGGACTATCTCCCCATCCAATATGACCTCTCTACCAACAGGTATGTGAAGTTCAGGGAAGCTGTTTGTAATGTCTTCGAGGCGGCGGGAAAAGATGCGAACCTCCTTGTCGCTGCTGTGTATCTGAGCCCTAACACCATCATACTTGTACTCAGCATAAAGCTCACAACGAAAATATTCTGCGACTTCTTGCGGAGAGCTCATCTCCTCAGCCAGCATAAAGTTGGTTGGGTGAAAGAGTTTTAGTTTGAGCGTCTCAAAAGCTCCATCTAAAGCGATTAAGGCGCTTTCACCGATATCAGCAACGACCAAACCGGCTTCTCTAACCTTCTTTAAGCCGCGCCCATAGGCTACAGCAAGCGCCTCCTCAAGTAAACCTTCGTCTAAACCTATCCTCATCTCCCCACACAACACTTTGACCAGATACTTCGCTTCAAGGGGGCTGCAAAGGGCGAGAAGACCCTTTAAGACCCTCTCCCTATGCTCAGCCGCACCCTCACCCTTCTTTGATGCTGCGCTATCTAATGCGCTATACAAGTTTTGTAGTGTAAGTGGGGTTTGCAGAAGAGTGGTTACCTTCTTATCTTGTATCAGCTCTTCTGCGGCTGAGCCTAGGTCGCCGTATTTGAGGTAGGTTGCCTTCAGCCTCTTTTCATCAGCACCTGTAATCTCCTTTAATGCGTCTAAGATTGTGGAGTAGCTTATGTTTACGGCTCTAGCGTCCCAAGGTGGGAAGACTCTGCTTGTTAGGAGTCTGCAGGCTAAGGGTAGGTCTTCTCTGCTGAGCCCCCGTAGGTAGTTTGCTACTATGGTTATCTTCTGCTTCTTGCTTGATGTGGATCTGATCTTCTCACAGACCTCAGCGAACTCTAAGAGGGTTGCCGCCAACTTACCCTCCTACACTTTCTCTATCTAAAGGTAGGGTCATGACGTATGCTGCTTCCCCATCTCTGTAGTAGAACTCGATCTTAGAGGTTATGGTGAAGCCCAATCGTTTATAAAGAGAGATGGCACTCTCATTCGAAACCCTTACTTCAAGATATGCTTCGGCGCACTTTTTCTTAGCCATCGCCTTTATTGCCTCCTGTAGTAGGGCGGTTCCTATACCCTTACCTCTATGCTGCTCCAAGACCGCTATCGATACTATATGCCCCTTCTTCACCAGAGTGAACCTCTTTAGGTTAGAGAAGCCGTATTCGATCCTACACATTATGTAGCCGACCACTTGCCCATCTTTCTCAGCAACGAGGAATGTTTCGGGCGACTCCCTTCTCAACTCCTCAAAGAAGTAGTCAGCATAATGCTCGGGTAAAGAAACGAGGTTTATCGCTATCACAGTAGGGATATCCTCTTCATTGCAAGGTCTAATCAGATACTCGCCTACCCAACGAGCGAGCATAGGCTGCATCGCAGATAAAACCCTACCATCAACATACACATAAACCCATCTCTGCAACCACAATATTTAACAGCCTAGTTAGCGAATCTAAACTTAGAAGTTGGGCGAGGATCGGTCAAGCACCATCTACGATGAACAGAGGCTGGTAGCGGAGAAGATCAGATCCCTATTTCGCACCAGAAACTACTATCTTAGAGAACAAGGTGCTGTTGAATTCGAAGTAGAGGATGATAAGGGGAACAAAGGAGCTTTTCTAAAGCTGCTCAAAGAGATCAAGCCGCTAGGCTACCTCGCAGCTCTAAGAAGAAGCGGAGACTACCTAACCCTAATAGCCTTCAAAAGACCCATTATGAAGCCAAGAGGTCTAAGATTAAATCTTATACTGCTCTTAGCAACCCTAGGCACCGTAACAGTAGACGGCTTCTTCAAAGCCTCGGGCTATCCAGGCAACCTCCTACTCATGATCGGCCTATACACACTAGGTATAATGGGGATAATAGGTGTGCACGAAATGGGACACAAATTAGCATCAGCCATACACGGAGTTCCATCCTCACCACCCTACTTCATACCGGGCATACCAGGAGCCCTACCAACCCTAGGTGCGGTTATAACATCGAGCGAACCCCCAGCAAACCGAGACTCACTCTTCGACCTAGGCATCTCAGGACCATTAGCTGGGCTTGCGGTTACGATATTAGTAGCTGTAGGCGGAGCCTTAACCTCAGCCGCTGTGCCACTTGAGGAGCTGAGTAGGCAGGCCGCTGCAGGTAAGATTCAGATAGTATCCAGCCTAGACCTTTTCACAGAATTCCTTCTCTCTAATCTTGCGCCACAGAGAGTAGGTACAGGCCTCATTCTATCACCTCTTATATTCGCTTCATCACTAGGCTTCTTGATAACGTTCCTAAATCTTATGCCAGCTTGGCAGCTCGACGGCGGACACGTGGCAGGGGCCGTTTTAAGCCGCAAGTTGCATAAGGCTCTTACCTATGGTACCATCGTCGTGCTCTTTGTAGCTGGCTTCCAGCTTATGGCCATCCTAATCTTGATACTCTCTATGAGGAGCCCTGAAATGAGGCCTCTGGATGATGTCTCACCTGTCTCTAAGGGTAGAAAGATTATGTTCATCTGCGTTTGGATCATAGCAGCCTTAATCTACGTATTTGCGATACAAGGCAACCCCTTCTTCTTCCGCTAAACTTCCTTCTAAATTCACTGCACAGAAAGTTATTATACGATCCAGAGAGAGCCTTTATCTGCTGTGAATCGTCGAACCTTTCTTTGGTCCATAGTTTGCTTATTTGCCTTCACAACAACCCTAACTCTAACCAACCTGAACCAGAGGAGGAAGATTAGGCCTCCCGGCGTAACTAGTGAGGAGGAATTCTTATCCTTATGCATAAGGTGTAATATGTGTGCTGATATATGTCCAACAAAGGGAATCGAGCCTGACAACACTAATCTTTCTACACTCGGTACTCCTGAGTTGAAGGGGTATTGCGCCGTCTACCTCGATCTAGTAGACCCATCACCAACCAAGAACAGCGCCTTTAAGAAGTTAAGGTCTTCAGCCGAGCCCTGCTTCCGATGTATAAAAGTTTGCCCAACAGGAGCTTTGAGGAACGTCAATGTTGAGGATCTGAAGATGGGTGTAGCTGAGATTGATCGAAGTACGTGTTTAGCTTGGCTCTATAACATCTGTTACAGATGCGTGGACATTTGTGTTTTTGATGCTGTTGAAATTAGAGGGCGTGGCGGCATACATGTAAATGAAGCGCTCTGTGTGGGCTGTAAGCAGTGCGAATATATCTGCCCAGTCCAACCCAAAGCTATTGTAGTTAGACCATTAGGTGCTGAGGCGTTAGAAGAAGGGAGGAGGTTAAGGGAGAGAAGGGGTACGGGATGAACCCTAAGAGGCTCATTCAGAGGGTTCGGCACCTTATACAGATCCTCTTCTTTGTATTCTTTATTTATCTAGTTGTAGGTGCGGTCTGCAGCTTCACAGTTGGAGATGCTCAGATAGTCGAGCCGCTAGGCGCTTTACAGATCGTCGTAGCAAGCAGATTAAGCATACCCCAAACGATTCTAATAGCATTCTTAATTGCGGTAGCGATCTTTGTAGGAGTAACGATACTTTTAGGCAGAGCTTGGTGCGCTTGGGCTTGCCCAATAGGCACCTTGACAGAATTCACAGAACACCTAATGAAAAAGATAAAGTTTAAGCCGCTACTTGAAAGAAAATCCAAAGCGGATACGAAAGATAGGAGGCTATGGAGTAAGGAAGCCAAACTCTCCACCCTAGCAGCGGTTATGCTATCTTCAGCGATAACCAAGACGCCAGCTTGGTGCAGCTTTTGCCCGATCGGCACGATCTGCAGAGGGAGTGTAGCAGGGGGATTCGTTGCGGGTGCAGAGATAGCTATAGTTGGTGCTGTTTTGGCAGCAAACACATACGAAAAATACTTTTTCTGCAAGTATATTTGCCCCGTAGCTGGGCTGTTTACCTTAATCAGTAGGCTCAATCCGCTAATAAAGCCGCGCGTTAAGAAGGATGCGTGTAGGAGATGTGCAGCCTGCGCTATTATATGCCCCTGGGGTCTGCTGGTTTATGAGGAAAAGAGTTTTGCTGAGTGCACTAAGTGCCTTGTCTGTTACTCCAAATGCCCTTACGGTGTCGTAACGATAAGCCTGTACGAAACGCATTAATCAAACCTAAGGTCTGGTTAAGGTGGGCATGCGGATACTAGTAATACCTCGAAGACGACTAGGCTCTGTTATTAGAGAGGTCTCTGAAGCGCTGCAGAAAGCTGGTTTTAACCACTTTATCACAGAATCACCTAGCGCTGAGGAGATAAAAGCCTACGACATGGTTCTTGTAGTCGGAGGGGACGGTGATGTTCTCCGTGTCTTCCAGAAGATGGGCTCAGAGAGCATACCTGTGCTAGGGGTGAGCGAAGCGGATGGAGAGAGCTTCTTAACCGAAGTAGGCATCTCAAACCTTACCCAAGCGCTCAAAGATATCGCCACATCAAACTATCTAGTGGAGGAGGCGACGAGGCTTGAGGTTCTGGTCGATGATAAAACCCTACCTCCAGTGTTGAATGAAGCTGCCCTCTTTCCATCTAGAAGCGCCTCCTTCATAGAATACTTGCTGAAGGTCGATGGGGAAGTCATCTGGCGAGACTATGGAGACGGGCTTATCCTAGCAACACCCACAGGCTCAACAGCCTACGCTATGTCAGCTGGAGGACCTATGGTGCATCCGAAGGCCGCTGTCTTCCTCCTTGTGCCCGTGAACTCGGTTGATGTGACGCGCAGACCACTTGTAATCAATGACACCTCAACTATTGAAATTAATGAGATAAACAGCAGATATGACTGTGAAGTCGTCTTAGACGGTATAATGAGGGTAAAGGTGGAGAACAGTATTAAAGCGAAGAAGGCTACCGCCCCGGCTAAGCTGATTAGGCTCAGAGGCCCCTCAGCCACAGAGAGCAAGATCAGACGGAAGGTTAAGTTAGCCGAAGAGCTCCTTAAGATGCCGCCAAGCGCAAAACTGGTTTTAAAGACGCTCGAATACGAAGGGCCTCTTGGGCAACGGGAGATCTCTGAGAAGACACTACTCCCACCTAGGACTACTCGGCTTGCTCTGAAGCTTCTGCTCACTAAAGGTCTTATTAAGAGGACTGCCGATCTGAGGGATGCTAGGCGTAGGCTCTATCAGATCGTTTAGATGCCCAGCATCTGCTTTACCTTAGCTACGTTACGCTCTACCTCTGACTCCACTTTCTCATATAGTGAGTTGCCTTTAGCGTCCATACCGACTATCAGTGGGCCAAATTCTTTAACCTCGAGTACCCAGACTGCTTCAGCCATGCCGAGCTCTTCATAGTAGACGCCCTTGACCGCCTTTATGCCGTTGGCAGCGAGCACCGCAGCCCCTCCTGTGAATGACAGGTAAACCGCGCCGTACTTCACCAACGCTTCTGAAACACGCTTGGACATGCCTCCCTTTCCAATGATCCCCCTTATACCCATCTTTTCGATAAACTCTGGTTCAAGCGTGTTCATTCTTGTGCTTGTGGTCGGACCAGCAGCTACTACCTTCCAACCACTATCTTCACGTTTGAGTATGGGGCCGCAGTGGTAGATTACTGCGCCTTTTAGAGGTATGTTGACTTCACGCCCCTTTCTCAGATCATCTAGGATGTGTATGTGCGCTTCATCCCTAGCTGTGTAGATTGTGCCGCTAAGGTAGACTACATCCCCAACGGTCAACTCTCTTACCGTCTTCTCATCTAAAGGTGTAGTTAGTTTATATTCAGCCAACCCCTTTTTCACCTCCTTTTATGTGATATAAACTCAACTCTACCATCTGGGTAGATTCTAGCAGTAGCGCGCCTAGCAGCCCAGCACTGGTAGTTTATAGCAACAGGCAACGAAGCTGTATGCGTATAAGCAATCTCGATGTTAACACCCAGTAGAGTAGTCTTACCACCCAACCCCATCGGACCTATACCCAAGCCGTTGAGGGCTTCAAGAAGCTCTTCTTCAAGCTTAGCGACCTCCGGATCTGGGTTTCTGGAGCCTAGGGGTCTAAGTAGAGCTTCTTTAGCGAGCTTCATAGCAACATCAGCCGTCCCACCTATACCCACACCGATCATACCCGGGGGGCAGGGCTGCCCACCAGCCTTAACAACGGTCTGCAAAATGAACTCTTTAACACCCTTAAGTCCAGCCGCTGGTGTAAGCATAGCCAAAGCGCTCATGTTCTCAGAGCCAGCACCCTTAGGCATAACCGTGATCTCCAAGAAGCCGTCTTTTATCTTCTCGATGTGAATATATGGCATGTTCAAACCAACGTTTGTGCCAGGGTTCTTTCTAGTAAGCGGGTGGACCGCGTTAGGGCGAAGGGGTATTGTGGCTGTGGCTTCAGCAACCCCCTCTTTTATAGCCTCTTCTAGCCCCTCAACCTCTACCTCACCCAACTTTACGTAAACAATATGTACTCCAGTATCTTGGCACATAGGTGTGCCTGTCTTCTCAGCCAACTCGATGTTATCCAATATGGCTTTAAGCTGCATCTTAGGAACATTTTCGACCTCACGCTCATAGGCGTCCATCAAAGCCTTCTTGACATCACTAGGCAGCTCGACAGAAGCCAGCTTCAGAAGCTCCTTAACAGTAGATTTCACAAGATCTTTACTAATCAAAGCTACTCCCATTCAACATCTACAAAACTCCTATATAAAGACTAACTCCTACAACTAATAGCGCATCTGCAGCTATAAAATGAAGTCTTTATAAACATCAAGAGGTAGATGGTTTTAAAGCATCGTCTGCTTCAGTGTTCTTTAGGAAGAAACAGGTGACCGTATTAAGCTCCTTTACGCTAGAGGTAGCTGGTTTCTAGGGCCAGATTTTGCAAAAGCGCTTGAGTGCTAAAACTTCTCTAGCTAAGATTTGGTTGTTTGCTCTGTTGGTATGCCTTGGTCACTCCAGCCCCTAAGCCTATAGTATTCCTTCAGCATCTCCTGAAGCTTCTCTTCGCTAATTACCTCGCCTTCAGCTCCCTTCCTCTTAAGAGGTTGAGTTAGCCACACCTTTGGATACTGTGTATCCGGTGGTGCGCCTTCTCTGAGGTTGTAGAGGCGGATAAGGTTGTTTATCCTCACCGCGCATTCCTTAAAGGCATCCATCCCCATATTTAGACCAGTGACGCCGTTAAACGCTCCGAGCATCTCATCCCAGAGTATTGGTCCAGCAACAGGTAGGCAGAGGAAGTGGCAGTAGATCATCGAATCGACTAGCGTGTAGAAATCCTCAAGCTCCTTAACTATCTGCGGCTGATCCTCATACGAAAACCTATTCACCTTGATCTCTGGTCTAAACGGATGCTTACCCACAAGGTTAGGTCTATATGCCATATGCCTCAAGTGACACGCTCCTCTAACACTAACAGCATATGCCAAAGCCATTCCCTTGAGCGCCCTAGGATCGTAACCAGGTGGCTCAAGACCTTTAACGTGAACAGCAAACTCTTCAGCACCCCTACCTATTATGCGTGCAGCTCCCCTTACACCTTCCGCGAGCACCGCACCGACCCCCTTTCTGTAAGCCATCTTAACTACGAGATCCAAAGCAGATTGTGCGTCGCCGAATTTTAGCTCTAAGCCATCGAGATCCTCTTTGCTTAAAATGCCGCGTCGATAGCACTCCATAGCAAAACCCACCACATTACCAGCTGTGATGGTATCTAACCCCAACTTATCACATACGTCGTTGAGTTTAATTACCCAGCTGAGCTCTGTTATGCCGCATAGTGAGCCGAAGGCGTATAGCGTTTCATATTCTGGTCCTTCGCTCTTCAGATGCGTCTCATCTTGCAGCTCAGAGATCTGGCAGCAGGCTACAGAGCAGCCATAGCACGATCTTCTACTCTTATAGTATTTACTCTTAAGGAGCTCTGGAGAAATCTTCTCGTAGTCGTCAAAGGGCTTCCCGCTCCAGTAGTAGGCTGGTAACGCACCTGCTTCATTTACCACCGGTAGAATCGCAGGCGTACCATATGTTGATAGCGCCTTCTGCTTCTCCTTAACCTCGGTGAGCACCTTATTTCTAACCTTTTCCACCGCTTTTATATCTGCAGGCTCATACTTTCTACTACCTCGAACCGCTATAGCCTTCATCTTCTTAGAGCCCATAATAGCGCCCACACCACACCTACCGAACTGCCTACCCTTCGCGTGATCTACGCAAGCGAACTTTACAAGATTCTCTCCAGCAGGTCCTATAGCTGCCACCTGGAAATCGCTGCCGTGATCCTTTATAATGATATCTTGGGTTTCGAACGAATCTTTACCCCATAAATGATCCGCATTTTTAATAGAAACTTTGCCATCGTCGATAAGAAGGTAGACTGGTTCATCGCTCCTACCAGATATCACTACTACATCAAAGCCTGCTCTCTTGAACTGTGTAGCGATCTGCCCACCACAATATGACTCACCCCAGATGCCAGTTAAAGGAGACTTAAAGAACGCACCCAACCTATTCGAACCGGGGACTAAACTTGCGTTCATAGGACCAACGGCAAAGATCAGCAGGTTTCCTTCGCTTAAAGGGTCAACCCCCTTTTCGCTTCTTTCTAGAAGGATCTTCGCAGCGAACCCCTTACCGCCTACATAGCTCTTGCACCACGCTTCCTCTAATTCTTCTTCTATGATCTTCTTATTCTGCAGATTTATCGTCAGAATTCTGCTGGCATATCCCTGAAGCATAAACTTGCTATTTCTTTTCTAATTTAAAGGTTTTTCGATGTGAGTGAGTTGTTCGATTTAATTGAAAGCCGTCTCCCTCAAAGCAGCACTATTCTTATATATTTTGTATGTTCTTGCTCTTAACCGGTAGATGAAGAGTAGGTTAAAGGTAAGTAGGAGAAAGTTAGCTGAAATGGCGATCTTTTCAGCCCTTGTAGCAGCTGCTACTATGGTCTTCAGCGTCTACGTCCCAGCCACTCGAGGGTATTTTAATGTAGGCGAGATTATGGTGTATACAAGCGCTCTTCTAATGGGTCCGGTTGTAGGTGCTTTTGCAGGTGGTGTAGGCTCTATGATCGCTGATATAGCCCTAGGTTACACTCATTATGCTCCAGCTACACTTGTTATCAAGGGTGTGGAGGGGTTTATCGTCGGCTACTTGAGTCGAAGGATGATACGCTATCCAGAGACCGCTTGGAGGGTTTTTAGCTCGGCCGCAGCCGTAGCTGTAGCTCTACTTGTATGGACAGTTGGGGCAAACTATTACACGGGAGAGGTAGAGTTAAGCTTAGGTCTGCCGACGCTAAATTCTGTGCAGGTTACTTTCTTAATCCCCCTTACCTTCTGGATTATA
>CAYQXI010000066.1:0-31754 GCA_964421575.1 uncultured Nitrosopumilales archaeon | reverse complement strand
GCTGAGGTTTCGAAGGCTTGCTTACGTTTTATGAATAAGCCGCTTATCGAGATAGCGATTGCTGAGCTCGCTAAACAAGGTGTTAAGCACTTTATTTTCGGCGTGAAGGGTTACATAAACTATCGAAGCCTGCACGACTATTTTGATGACGGCACCCCTCTATCAGCCAAGTACGGAATCGAGCCACGCATACACATAAAGTATCAGCCACACTTCGACGACTTGGGTAGCGCTGATTCACTCAGAATAATCTTAGAGTACTATGATATACCTTCACTGATAGCGGTTGTGCAGGGCGATAACATCTTTGATCTGAACCTCGCTGATCTAATAGATTTCCACCTCTCAAGAAAAGCGTTCATGACCATCTGCTTAACAAGGGTTGATGATGTAACCGGATATGGTGTAGCCGAACTCCAAGGTGAAAGAATAGTCCGATTCATAGAGAAGCCCGATCCTAAGGAAGCCCCCTCGAACCTAGCTAACACAGGAATCTACCTCGTAAGCCCCGAGGTCAGATCGGTCTACAAGGAGCCATTTATCCAAGAAAAAATCAAGCGTGGAGAGCGGCTTGACTTCGGCAAGGACTTTATACCCTATCTCATAGAGCGTGGCTACCCTGTCTACGGCTACCTCCTCAAAGGTCGGTGGTATGATCTAGGTACACCAGCAAACTACCTCAGCAGCCTCATCGAGCTGCTCAAGACTGGGTATGGGCTTGATCCAACTTGGAGGGTAGAGGGGCACGACGTTTGGATACAGAGCCGAAGCGCTGAATCGCTGCGTAGGAGAAGCGATATAGTGAAGAAGATGCACGAAGGTAAGATTAGGTTAGAGGGCGCCGTACTTATAGGCAGACACTGCCAGATAGGTGAAGGCTCAGTAATCAAAGACTCAGTAATAGACAACTTCACCATCATAGGTAAGAACGTATCTATAGAGGGATCAGCAATATTGGATAGGTGCATAATTTACGATAACGCAACGATAAGCAAGAGCATAATAGGTAGGCACGTAATAGTCAAATCTTCACCCTCAAAACCAACCTCGATAGAAGACCTATGTGTAATAGGCGACGATACTATCATAGAAGAAGGCATAAGTCTGAAGGCTGCCAAGATCTACCCACACAGCAAACTGACCTCTGATATTTAGGCGTGTGAGACCCACCTTGACGCCCCATCGACAAACACCTCTTTCTTAAAGAGTGCTGGTTCGCGCTTATACCTTTCAACAGCCTCTTGCAAGGCTGGGAAGACACTACCACGGCTCCTACCAGACACAAGCACCAGCACAAGCGGCTCTCCAACCCCAAACCTACCCATAAGGTGGTAGATCAGAACGCAGCTCACTCGATATTTAGCCCTAACCTCCTCACATATCTTCCGAATAGTTGGTGTAGCGTGTTCAACATAGGATTCAACTTCGACCTCACAGACCTCTTTTCCTAAGTCGCTGACATTCTTCACCAAACCTATAAATGAAGCGACAGCCCCATCACTAGGGCTAACATTCTTCAAAAATTCGCTTATAGCTTCAAGTAAGTTAAACTCATCCTTAGAATACACCCCCGGCTCAAGCATATTAAAAATAGATGATTTGAGGGTTTTAATATCTTACTTCTCTGCTACTACCCGCCCTTCTTCTTAACGCTGTGCCACAGATAGGGCAATAACGTATAGCACCTCCGAATACTTGGCTGCAGGCCGGGCAGTATTGGACCCATCTTACCACCCTCCTTATACCCCTACTCATCGTCGGCGTGAACTGAAGATTAAGGACCTTGGCTACATTCTGCACAGCATAGTCATCAGTCACTATAACCACATCGCCCTCCTTTGAATAATGTAGAGCCAGAGCTAGGACAGAGAAGTCTGCTTCAGATAAACTGGAGATGTCTTTCGTTTCTGCCGCCACAGCCTTCACACGCTCGTATGCTTCAGATGGCGGCTCCTCGACTACCAGCCTCTTAGAATCGATAAGAGTGTTTATTATCGCGAGGTATTTGCTACTATGTGTAACTTCTTTTAACACCTCTGCGGTCGTCTTGTAGCATCCTAAACCAGAGTAAGGTACACCAGCATAGAATGCAGTTGCGTCTAGGATAATCGTCCTAGATTTATCCTCTTTTGCCGCCATTTTTTCAGACCTGCGAAGCTAATTTATCGAAGAGTTTCTTCTTCATCTTAATAGGCACATCATAATAAGTAGCGAGCGCTATAGAGTCAGAGGCTCTGTAGTTTCTGAGGATAAAGCTGCTGCCTCTACAGCTAAAATAGAGGTCAGCCCTCAGCACATTCCCCCTCTCATAAACCTCAACTTCTGTCAAGAAGATCGACTGACTATCAGCCAATTCAGCTATCATCTTGTAGACCGATGGCACGGATACTCGGTCACCCCTCTGGAACCTCGCTATATATTCTGCGACCTCACCGGAGAAGGCGCTCATCGGAAAGCTTCTACCATCCTCAGCTGTTAAAACGAGCACGCCTTCTGCACCCTGTGGGTCTGCGAAACCTACCTTCGTGACCTTTACGTACACATACTCGTCGTCCTTTCTATCCTCTTGCATTGACGCCCATCATTAAAAGTGCAATCATCTACTGATAAAGGTAGCGCTGGCGTAAGAGATCATCTTAAGTATCTGCTTAAATGCGAAGCCCCTTAATCTAACTAAGTTTGCATCATACTTATACCTTCTGATCTCCACCTCTTCACCACCTTCCAATTGGAAGATCTCTTGCCCATCTACCACCACGTCAGCTGGCTGGTCAACCTTTATCGTGATCGGTTGAGGCCTTATTACTACAGGCGGCATATACTGAAGCGGCGAAGCCGGTACTATCAACACACCATCGAGATTCTCTTGCAAAACCGGCCCTTTTAGTGAGTAAGCATGCCCAGTCGAACCAGTAGGTGTTGAAACCAGCACACCATCCATTCTGACACTTATTTGCGTCTCACCAAGTCTTAGCGTGAATAATGGTGTTCCAATGTGACGCCTCCTTACTACGTAGACTTCGTTGGTAGCGGGCGGCAGTTCCATGCTCGTTCTTGCCACGAGCCTCATCCTTTTATCCAGTAGGTATTCACCCCTCTTCAGCTTTAAGAGGGCTTCGTCGATCTCCTCAGGCTTGATCTCTGAAAGTATACCTCGGTGCCCCACGTTCACCGCCAAGACTGGTGTTTCGTCTTTGAGAAATCTTAGTGTGCGCAGAAGAGTACCATCCCCACCTACACTGACTACAATATCAACCTTGCTTTTTAGATCGTTTACATCGTTCAGTTTAATAGCGCCCTCAGAGCTAAAATCAGTTAGCAGAGTGTAGACTTGTAGGCCTGCGTTAACAATCTTCCTAACTATTTCTGCCGCGGTCTTTCTCTCTAAACCCTCTTTTAAGACCACACCTACACTATGAACCGGTTTCTGTTGTGCCAATGTGGTTACACTTCACCAGCAACAAAATCTCCTTATATTCCTTATGCGTTAGAGGAAAGATAATTATACTACCGCCTATTACCTTCATCAAGTAGTGTTGGTGAGGTGCTACCATGAGTAAACCAGTAGACTTGGGGAGCGTTAAAGAGGGATCCTACATAATAATTGACGGCGAACCGTCGAAGATCGTGGAGTATGATAAGTCTAAACCGGGAAAGCACGGTTCAGCTAAGGTTCGTGTCGTCGCCATAGGGTTATTCGATGGTGTTAAGAGGACGCTTGTCTCACCCGCCTCTGCTAACGTGGAGGTTCCTATAATTGAGAAGAGGTCAGCTCAAGTAATCGCTATCACAGGCTCGACTGTTCAACTTATGGACCTCGAAACCTTCGAATACTTCGACCTCCCTGTGCCGACTGAGCAAGAGATCGCCACAAAACTTCAGCCCGGTGTGGAAGTGGAGTATTGGCGGACTATGGGTAGAAATAAGATCATGAGAGTCAAGGGTTAGGTTACATTAGATCAGTAAAATCTATAGGTTAATTCGAGGTAACAGAATGTGGGCCTAGATGATCCTTGGAAGAGCCGTCTGACCTGTGATGACGAATCAGAGTGGAGATGGGCCCGCAGGTTGAGCGCATAGAGATGAAAGCAGCGATCGCTTACTCCGGCGGGAAAGACAGCACTAGAGCCGTTTATGAATGCATAAAAGCCGGCAACGAAGCGTGCTGCCTACTAAACGTGGTACCAGACACCCCAGAAAGCTACCTCTACCACTACCCAAACGCACGTTGGACAAAGCTGCAAGCCGAAGCCCTTAACCTCCCGCTTCTAAGCAAAGAAGTGAAGGGTGTTAACGAGGCAGAGGAGTTAAACGCCTTCACAGATCTTTTAGCCGAGGCGGCCGCAAAATATTCAGTTAATTGCTTATACACCGGTGCTGTTGCAAGCCGATATCAGAGGCGAAGATTCGAGGAAGCAGCGTCTAAAGTTGGTTTAAAGTGTATTAACCCCCTATGGGGGATGAGCGGTGAGCAGATCTTAAGAGATCTACTTAGGCTGGGTTTCAAGACCGTTATAGTGGGTGTTTCTGCAGCCGGACTTGGTCCAGAGTGGTTGGGGAGGGTTATTGATGAAGCTGCTATAGACGATCTGAAGGAGGTAAATAGAAGGTATGGTGTAAACCTTTCTTTCGAAGGCGGAGAAGCTGAAACTTTTGTATTAGATGCACCCATATTCAGTAAAAGCATAGAAATAACTTCATCAGAAATATATTGGGACGGCTACGTAGGCTTCTTCATAATAAAGGAAGCTAGGCTGGTGGGAAAGGAAGCGTTAAAGAAGTCGAGTAGGAGAGGTAAGTAGGATGCTAGAGAAGTTAAAAGAGGGTCTACAAGCAGCGATCAAGAAGCTGATAGGCTCAGCAACCATAGACGAGGCTGCGGTTAAGGAATTCGTCAGAGACCTACAACGAACCTTATTGCAAGCGGATGTTAACGTGAAGATGGTTCTCGAAATCACATCGAAGATAGAGAAGAGGGCTCTACAAGAAACCCCACCACCGGGTCTACCGCGTAAAGATCACATAGTGAAGATACTCTATGATGAACTCGCCTCGCTGCTCGGCAGCGAAGCCAAGCTCGATATACCTATGAACAAGACCTACACGATTCTCCTAGTAGGCATACAAGGTTCAGGTAAGACGACCGTCGCCGCTAAGTTGGCTAGATATCTTCAGAAGAAGGGTTATAAGGTCGGTGTGGTCTGCGCAGACACCTACAGACCCGGAGCGCTGACACAACTGAGTATGCTGTGCAAGCAGATAGGTGTGGAGGTCTACGGAGAAGACAACGCCTCTGATCCGGCTGGTATAGCTGAGAGAGGTCTCAAATTTTTTAAAGACAAGCACGTCGTAATAATAGATACCGCGGGCAGACATAAGGAGGAGAAGGGTCTGTTAGAGGAGATGAAAGAGATCTCCTCCAAAGTAACACCAGACCTAACGCTTTTAGTTATCGATGGCACGATAGGGCAAGCCTGCTACGCACAGTCTGAAGCGTTCCATAAAGCGGTACCAGTAGGCGGCATAATTATAACGAAGCTGGATGGTGCTGCTAAAGGTGGGGGTGCGCTTGCAGCTGCTGCAGCCACAGGGGCTAAAATCTTTTTTATTGGTACGGGTGAGCGGGTTGATGATCTAGAGCCTTTCTCCCCAACTAGATTTGTGGGTAGGCTGCTTGGGCTTGGTGATATTAAGACCCTATTGGAGCGGGCTAGAGAGCTGGAGCTCGAAGCCGATGAGAAGAAGATGCAGAGGATCATGTCTGGTAAGATGACGATAGACGATCTCTACTACCAGATGGAGCAGATGAAGAAGATGGGTTCGATACGCCGTATACTCGAACTCATACCAGGCTTCTCCCAAATCAAGATACCTGAGGAGGAGCTGGAAGGCTTAGATGCGAAGTTAGAGAAGTGGCGAAGCATAATACTCTCGATGACCAAAGAGGAGCGCGCTAACCCCGAGATTATGAACGCCTCCAGAATAAGGAGGGTCGCAAGAGGCTCAGGGACATCAGAGAAGGATGTCAAAGAGCTTCTAGCCAGATATAAGCAGACCAAAGACCTTATGAAGGCTACTAAAGGCAGAACCTTCAGGCAGCTACTAAGAAGGTTACAGCAGACTTGAGCAGCAAAGCCAAAGCGATCCTTAAAAAGTATCCTCTATGCCTAAGCTGCTTAAAGAGGCAAGTAAACTCGAAGATTAAATTCTCTTTGCAGCAAGGAGAGTGCTTCATCTGCGGTGGCTTCTTTGAACGCATAGACGATGTGGCAAAGAGTGTTGCAGAAGCTTTAAGCGTGTACGAATTTGAAAGCTTCAGCATAGGCTTATCTGCACCATCTGAGTGGGTTGAGCGAGAGGATCTTATAAGGTCGGAATTTAAGCTGCAGGGTAGGCGTAATGTGAAGTCAGACGCTTCGCATAAACTTGTGTCTAAATTAGCCAAGCTCTTAAAGAAACCTATTAACCGCCTTAAGCCGGATGTTGTGGCTGTCCTTGATGTTGCAAGCGGAGCTGTTAAGGTGGATGCTAGGTCAATCTTTCTGTTCGGTAGGTACACAAAGTCTAGACGAGGTCTGCCGCAGAAACAGCCAAGATGCGAGATCTGTAGAGGAAGGGGCTGCCCAGAATGCGACTACACTGGTAAGATTAAAGGTCTCAGTGTAGAGCATTTAATCAATCAATATCTTCTAAAAATCTTGCAAGGTGCTAAGACGACCTTCAGATGGTTTGGAGGCGAGGATGAGAGGAGCTTGGTTCTAGGAGCGGGCAGACCGTTTTACGTGGAGGTGCATAACCCCAAGAAGCGGCATCTACCAACCTTAACCCTACCAGCCAACCTAGGATATGGTGTTAAGCTCACACAACTGACCCTATTAGACGATAAACCTGAAAAGGTACCAAGCTTCAAGCTCAAGGTGCTAGCTAGGGTGTTCTTCCAAAGCAAACCAGATAAGAAGGTGGTGAAAAATCTTCCAACGCTCATAGAGGTTCAGCAAGCATCTCTGAGGAAACGCAAAACCTACGTGAAGAAAATCTATTCACCAACTATTCGCCTAGTTGGGAATAGAGGGTACATACGATTCATCTGCGACGGCGGATTGAGCATAAAACGCTTTCTAACAGGTGTAGGAGAACCCATAACCCCCAACCTCCCCTTCCTACTCGGTGTTAATGTAGAAGTAGATGAAGAAAAACCCTTTGATATACTCGACGTATTAGTAGAAGGTTTTTAGAGTAGAGTAGATTCACCCTAGCCGGATGAAATATGGCTACCTACAAAGTTGCTGTTATACCTGGTGACGGTGTTGGACCAGAAGTTATACGTGAAGGCAGAAAGGTTTTGGACGCTGTTAGTGAGGTAGATGGGTTTGAGATAGAGTGGGTTGAATATCCATTCGGGGCTGACTACTACCTACAGACAGGTAAGACGCTAGATGAAGATTCGCTGAAGGAGCTTAAGCAGTATAAGGCAATATACCTAGGGGCTGTAGGCGACCCTCGGGTTCCACCCGGTGTCTTAGAGCTGGGGATTCTGCTCAAGCTGCGCTTCTATATGGATGAATACATAAATCTGAGGCCGGTGAAGCTCTTTGAAGGTGTCCCTACCCCACTTAGGGACAAGACTGAAAAAGACATCTGCTTCGATGTGGTTAGAGAGAACACTGAGGACTTCTACATAGGGGTAGGTAGCAGAGTGCTCAAAACCCCACATAAGGAGCAGCACCAGCTCGTCCGAGAACTATACAGCCTGAAATTTAATCTTGATATAGAGGGTGATGCGGATGAGATCGCTTACCAACTCGGGCTCATAAGCCGCAGGGGCGCTGAAAGAGTCATAAGATACGCTTTCGAGTTGGCCGAAAGGAAGAAGAAGAGAAAGGTGACCTCAGTAGATAAAGCAAACGTCTTGACTCACATCTACGGGCTCTGGCGAGATGCGTTTCAAAACGTCGCTAAAAACTACCCACATATAGAAACAGAGCATATATTTGTTGACGCAGCGGCCATGTGGTTCGTCAAGAACCCAGAGTGGTTCCAAGTAGTCGTAACCCCAAACCTCTTTGGTGACATACTTACCGATCTCGGAGCCATGATACAAGGTGGAATGGGTGTAGCGCCTGGTGCCAACATCAACCCCAATGGTACGTCTACTTTTGAGCCGATACATGGTTCAGCGCCTAAATACCGTGGTCAGAACAAGATAAACCCCATAGCCACGATTCTTGCTGGTGCTCTTATGCTTGAAAACTTTGGGCTGTGCTCCTCCGCGGCTAAGGTTGAGAGGGCTGTTGGTGAGGTGCTGAAGGAGGGTAAGGTACGCACCTACGACCTAGGTGGCTCCTCAACGACAGAGGAAGTCGGGAACGCGATAGCTGAGAGGGTTAGGCGTCTCTAGGTCTCCAAGCTATGGCGAGGCTTCCTCCTATCACTCCGAGTATTAACCCGACTAGGAAACCTCCGCCAGCAAATATACTTAGCATAGATAAAACAAGGATTACCGCGCCCCAACCGACGCTGCTACTAGGCTTATAGTAGAGCATTAGAGAAGCAAATATCACACAAGCACCTAAAACCAGCCCGACCAAGCTTAAGGAAAGCATCATCTGCTGAAGCGCTAAAACAACACCTATCGATAAGCCCCTCGTGGTCAAAACACCCTCAAGCACACGGTTTATTCCACGTGAAGCTAAGATGAATACTAACCCGTTTGCGAAGATCAAAGCTCCTCCCCCTAGCGTTAATATGAACGCTGCGTAAGGTTTCTGCTCACTTGACATAGGTTGTAGTTAAATTTGTAGGGTTATTTTAAGCTGCCTCTTGCTTTCTTCTGCTTTACCAAAAGCTTATTCATGCCTTTTATGAGCGCTTGTACGCTAGCTACGACGATGTCGTCGCCCACCCCTCTTGCCGAGGATATATTGCCCTCGTTATCTCCTACTTTAACTATTACTTCAGCCATAGCGTCTGAGCCGCCTGTTAAGGCCTCAAGCCTATACTCCTTTAGCGATATCTTCGCAACCCTCTCAGTTATGCTCTGAATAGCCTTAACGGCAGCATCTACAGGACCGACACCAGTGGCTGAGGCAACATATACTTTCCCATCGAGAGTAAGCTTAACCGAAGCCGTTGGGACAACGTTGATTCCGGTCATAACTGCTAAGTCATTCAGCTGCAGAATTTTCTCCTCTTCTTCAGGTAGTTTAAGGACAGAGCGTGCGATCTCCTCTATATCAGAGTCGGTTAACGTCTTACCCTTATCAGCCAGCTCCTTTACCATATTAACTATCTGGGCGAGCTGATCCTCGGTAGGAGAGAAACCCATCTCCTGAAGCTGGGCTCTTATGCCATGGCTGCCGGCGTGCTTCCCCGCTTGAAGCCACCTCTTCCTACCTACAACCTCTGGGTCAAGGGGTTCGTAGGTGAACGGTAGAGCGAGCACACCGTGTGTATGTATGCCAGACTCGTGCCCAAACGCGTTATCGCCTACAATCGCTTTATTCGGCTGCACCATAACACCTGTGAGCTTAGAAACAAGCCTGCTTGTCTCATATATGGCTCTAGTATTGATCCTCGTCTTTATCCCATATAGATTGTGCAGCGCCATAACTACCTCTTCTAATGAGGCGTTACCCGCCCTCTCACCCAGCCCATTAACAGTGACGTGAACCTCTGAAGCCCCAGCCTCAACCGCAGCGAGAGAATTCGCAACAGCTAACCCGAAGTCGTTGTGGCAGTGCACAGCAATAGGCACATGGACCACGCTCTTAACCTCTCTCACCAGATACGCCATCCTAGCTGGTGTTGAAACACCAACCGTATCTGGTATATCCACCCTATCAGCCCCAGCTTTAACAACCTCCCTATAAAACTCCTTTAGAACCTGTGGATCAGTTCTGGTCGCGTCTTCGGCCGAAAACTCTACAGTAACTCCGTGCTTCTTAGCGTACTCCACACCCCAGATCGCCTTCTCCAGAGCCTGCTGCCTACTCATCTTCAGCTTGTATGTGAGGTGTATGTCTGAGGTCGCTATGAATAGGTGTATACAGGATACACCAGCATCTAACGCAGCATCTATATCCGCCTTCTCCATGCGAGCAAGTCCGCAAATTTCAGCATTTAACCCAGCCTTAGCGATAAGCTTCACAGCTTCAGCCTCGCCTCTAGATGCTATAGGGAACCCTGCTTCGATTGTGTCTACGCAGAGCTTATCTAGCTGCTTCGCTATCTCTAGCTTCTCCTCAGGTGTTAATGTCACGCCAGGTGTCTGCTCACCATCCCGAAGCGTTGTATCAAAGATTCTTATGCACCTATCTACCAACTTAAGAACCACCTTCTTAGCCTCTAGGTATCGCTGTCACACCCGTACGGGAGATATCCTTGATCCCAAAGGTTGATACAATCTTTATGAATGCATCTATCTTATCTGGGTCGCCTGTGACCTCAATAGTTAATGTACCATCGCCCACATCAACCACCTTCCCTCTAAAGATCTGCACAAAGTTCATGAGATCTGCCCTAGCCCTCTGGTCTGGTGCATTAACCTTGATCAAAGCCAGCTCACGCACAACAGAACACTTAGGCTCAAGCCTGACTATCTTTATCACATCGATCAGCTTAGCCAGCTGCTTAACTAGCTGCTCAACAGTGTCTTCGTCACCATTAACCACAATAGTCATCTTAGATAACCCCGGCTGCTCTATAGGACCAACAGTTATACTCTCGATGTTAAAGCCTCGACGCCTAAACATATTGGAAGCCCTAAAGAGGACACCCGGCTTGTTTTCAACTATCGTTGAAATAATGTAGCTCTCACTCATCTTACAATTCCTCCGGCCCATAGAGGATATCTTTCAGCCCGGCGCCTGGAGGTACGAATGGGTAGACATCTTCTTCAGGGCTCACTGGGACATCGATCACGGTCACAACCTCGCTTACTAGAGCTTGCTTGAACGCCTTCTCGAACTCTTGGAGCGTAGTAGCCCTTATACCAACCGCACCATATGCTTCAGCAAGTTTCACAAAGTCTGGTGTGTTGCCGAATCTTGAGGAAGAGTATCTTCGGTTGTAGAAGAGCCTCTGCCACTGCTCAACCATACCAAGAGACCTATTATCTAAGATCACAACTACAACAGGTATCCCTTCCTCAACGCAGACAGCCAGCGAATTTTCGGTCATACAGAAACTACCATCTCCAGCAAGATCTACAACAGGTACATCCGGCTTTGCAACCTTTGCGCCTATTGAGGCTGGGAAGCCGAAGCCCATCGTGCCTAACCCGGTTGATGTTATCCAAGTCCTCGGCTTTATGACCTTATAGTGTATCTCGGCGAACATCTGGTGTTTCCCAACTTCTGTAGTAAGTATACCTTCAGGTGGTAGCAGCTCTCTGATCTTCTTTATGACCTGCACACTCAAGAAGTTGTTCGTGCTGTCTAGCTTGGCGTTTTTTTGAACCTCCTCCCTTACCTCTTGGACGCGTTTTATCCACGGAGAGTCTGCTCTTTGCTGCGCTATCTTAGCTCTAAGCCTCTCGTAGATCTGCTCTAATGTAACCTTAGCGTCGCCAACAATAGGTAGATGAACCTTCTTATTCTTACCAATCTCAGACGGATCGATGTCTATATGTATGATCTTAGCGTGGGAGCAGAATTCATCAAATCTACCGGTAGATCTATCTGAGAACCGCACACCCACAGCAAGCAGACAATCAGCCTCAAGCACAATCCTATTGGCTTCAGCAGTACCATGCATACCGATCGGGCCAAGCGAAAGAGGATGGTTTTCTGGAAAAGCCCCTTTACCTATCAATGTAGTTGCAACGGGCGCCATAAGTAGCTCAGCGATCTTCCGGAACGGTTCATGTGCGTTTGAGAGGTTCACCCCTCCTCCTCCCAAGAGCACTGGTCTTTCAGCAGACAAGAGGAGGTCGACCGCCTTCTCTACTTGAAGCGGGTGAGGGTTAACTACAGGCTTATACCCTCTTATAGTAACTTTCTCTGGGAATTCCATCTCCGCCTTTTCTTGCTGAACGTCCTTCGGAATATCTACAAGGACTGGTCCTGGTCTGCCGGTTGATGCTATGTAGAATGCTTTCTTGATATCTGATGGTATATCCTCAGCCTTCATCGGCTGGAAGGTATATTTTGTGATAGGTGTCGCTATGCCCACTATATCGATCTCTTGGAAAGCATCCTTACCTATCATGGCTCTAGGGACTTGACCTGTTATGGCGACTATTGGTGACGAATCCATAAAGGCTGTTGCGATGCCAGTAACTAGGTTAGTCGCACCAGGGCCGGAGGTCGCCATGCACACACCAACCCTACCGCTAGCCCTAGCGTAACCATCTGCCATATGAGCTGCTGATTGCTCGTGCCTACTGAGGATTGATCGTATGCCACTATCATATAGCTCATCGTAGATCGGTAGGTTCGCCCCACCTGGTATGCCAAAGACGACCGGAACGTACTCACGTTTAAGAGCTTCTATAACCGCTTCCGCCCCAGTCATTTCAACCATAATTCACACACTCCCTATGCATACCGAACCCACACCCCAGAAGAGAGATGCGGGCTTTAAGCTACTTGCAACAACACGAGCTGCACCACTACCAAGCCGCTCAATACAAGTTGTTTTGGTGTCGGCAGCTCGCTCGTCAAGCCCAGCACATATGCTTTGAAAACATTGCTTAATAAACCTTCTCAAAGATGCCACAACTTATAACGTAAGAATCGCTTCAGACCCTCTTGCACCTACTCATAAGGTCTACCCCAAGACATAAGCCTTCTAGTGTTCTCAGATTTGGTAGCAAACATAAAGCAATTAATATACGATGCTGCTAGCAGAGAGGCTTAGGTGTGTCGTCTGTTGAGAAGTGACACGGTCAAAAAAGGTGCTGATAGAGCGCCCCATAGAAGCCTCTTAAGGGCAGTTGGTGTGAAAGATGAAGATATGCATAAGCCCTTCATAGGCATAGCGAACTCCTACACAGACATAGTGCCGGGGCATATACACCTAAAGGGTTTGGCTGAGGTCATTAAGCAAGGAGTAAGAGAAGCAGGTGGGGTGCCCTTTGAATTCAACACAATAGCGGTAGACGATGGAATAGCAATGGGGCACCTAGGTATGCGATACTCTCTACCCTCACGTGAACTTATAGCAGACTCTGTGGAAACGATGGTCCAAGCACACTGCTTCGACGCACTGATCTGCTTAGCGAGCTGCGACAAGATCGTGCCAGGCATGCTCTTAGCCTCGGTTAGACTCAACATCCCAACGATCTTCATAAGCGGCGGACCTATGCCAGCGGGGAGATTAAAGGATGGTAGGGCAATCGATTTTTCAACCGTCTACGAAGCCGTGGGGGCATATCACCAAGGGCTCATATCACTCGAAGAGCTTAAGGCGATCGAGGAGGTAGCCTGCCCAACCTGCGGCTCCTGCGCCGGGCTCTTTACTGCAAACTCGATGAACTGCATTACAGAGGCACTAGGTATAGCGCTTCCGGGCAACGGGACTATACTGTCAACCTCACCTGAGCGGGTGAATCTAGCTAAGGAGGCTGGGCGGATGATACTGAAGCTACTCCAGAAGGACATCAAACCGCTTGACATAATTACCAAAGCATCGCTAGATAATGCATTCGCCTTCGATTTGGCGATGGGTGGTTCAACGAACACTATCCTACACCTACTAGCCTTAGCTAATGAGGCTGGTATAGAGTATGATCTATCTAGGGTTGACGAGTTGTCAAGGAAGGTTCCTCACCTCTGTAAAATCAGCCCCTCCTCGAACTTCCATATGGAAGATTTCGCTGCAGCGGGTGGTGTAGGTGCTGTACTCAAAGAGTTAAGTAAGCTAGGCTTGGTCGACTTAAACCAGATCACGGTAACCACGAAGACGCTTGGAGAGAACATCAAAACAGCCAAGATACTTGATACAGATGTAATAAAGCCTGTTGAGCAGCCGTATGGCCGCACAGCCGGTATCGCTGTGCTATATGGTAATCTTGCGCCAGAGGGGGGTGTGGTTAAGGTGGGTGCGATAGACCCCTCGATCAGATACCATAGAGGTAAAGCGGTTGTCTTTAACTCAGAAGATGAAGCTATTCAAGGCATAAAGAAAGGCAGGGTTGGGAAGGGAGACGTGGTGGTGATTAGATACGAGGGTCCTAAAGGTGGGCCTGGTATGCCGGAGATGCTCGCACCGACCTCACTAATCGTAGGTATGGGTCTAGGAAGGGATGTTGCGTTAATAACTGATGGGCGCTTCTCTGGTGCAACGAGAGGCATATGCGTAGGGCACATTTCACCTGAAGCAGCGGCAGGGGGACCGATCGCTCTTCTTCAAGACGGCGACATCATAGAGATAGATTTGGATAAGAGGAGTATCGAAGTAAAGTTGTCTCAGGAA
The DNA here is from genome assembly GCA_964421575.1 of uncultured Nitrosopumilales archaeon. Taxonomy (GTDB): domain Archaea; phylum Thermoproteota; class Nitrososphaeria; order Nitrososphaerales; family JAAOZN01; genus JAAOZN01. Next base: position 17,339 of record CAYQXI010000066.1, on the reverse strand, counting down.
GAGCTTGCTGAGCGCAGAAGGGCTTGGAACCCGCCTGAACAGAAGATCAGATCAAGCTACCTAAGAAGATATTCGCTCCTCGTAGGCTCTGCAAGCAAAGGCGCGGTCCTAACCTGCTAGTTGAGGCAAGCGTTAAACTTATATTGTAAGCATCTAAGAAGTTAGTGCACGAGAGGTAAACGGAATCGATTCGAAGATCGATGTGCTTGACACAACGCTAAGGGATGGAGCGCAGACCTACGGTGTATCATTTACCCTCCAAGATAAGCTGAGCATAGCTCAGAGGCTCGATGAGCTAGGAATAAGATACATTGAGGGCGGCTGGCCTTCCTCAAACCCGAAGGATGCGGAGTTCTTTAAGGCGACTAAGAGGCTAAACCTTAGGCACTCTGAGCTAGTAGCCTTCACAAGCACAAGGCGTAAAGGTGTGCCGCCTCATATGGATGAGAACTTAACAGAGGTTGTGGCTTGTGGTGTAAAGACCGCTGTAGTCTTTGGTAAGGCTTGGCAGCTACATATAGAAAAGGTGCTAGGGATAAGCCTAAGAGAGAATCTCCAGTTGATCAGAGACTCCATATCATATCTGCGAGACCAAGGGTTAGAGGTGATCTTCGATGCTGAACACTACTTTGACGGCTATAAATCCAACCCATCCTACGCATTAGAAGTGCTTAAGGCAGCTGAGGAAGCTGGTGCGCATACATTAGTTCTCTGCGACACAAATGGTGGAACCCTACCACATGAAATCTACACTATAACGCAGGGTAGCGTGAAGAGTGTTAAATCAACTATAGGCATACACGCGCACAACGATGCTGGGCTCGCTGTCGCTAATACGATTATGGCTGTTTCAGCCGGGGCCAGACATATACAAGGCACGATAAACGGGTTAGGTGAGAGGTGTGGTAATGCCGACCTCTGCCAGGTGCTTCCAACCCTCCAATTCAAGATGGGTTACGATGTCGTGCTATCAGACAAACCTTGGGAGAAGAAGCTAAGTGATCTAACCGCACTATCACAGTATGTGTATGAGCTCGCTAACATCCCGAGCCTACCTAGCCAACCTTATGTGGGTAAGAACGCATTCAAACATAAGGCTGGTGTGCACGTGGATGCTGTGCTGAAGATACCCAACGCTTACGAGCACATAGACCCGACTCTGGTGGGGAATGTAAGAGGAGTATCTATCTCTGAGCTATCGGGTAGGGCTAGTATAGTAAATTTAGCTTCAGAAATCGACCTTAATCTCGATAAAGATGATAGATTGGTTAACGAAGTTCTCAAAGAAGTCAAGAGGCTAGAATCAGAGGGTTACCATTTCGAAAACGCTAAGGCTAGCGTCCACCTAATCTTGCTTAGAAAAGCTGATCTATTGACTACACCATTCAGAATAATTTCGTGGAAGGCTTCGTCAACAATGGACGGTGAAGCTAAGTGCACCGCTGAGGTGGTTGTGGAGGTTTCTGGAGAGGTATTTAAGGAAGAGGCGAAGGGTGTAGGTCCTGTACACGCTCTTGATGTAGCCTTCAAACGCGCCGTCCTCCAAAAGTTCCCACAGCTATCAAACACCAAGCTGATCAACTACAAAGTTACGGTTATCGACAGCATTAAGGGCACAGCCTCGGTGGTAAGGGTCTTTATCGAATTCGAGGATAACGGTAGGAGATGGGCTACAACAGCCGTTTCAGCGAATATTATCGAGGCGAGCATCAAAGCGCTCGCAGACGGATACACTTACAAACTGGCATTAGATGCGCTTCAGAAGAAAACCGCTTCTCGTCAGGAGAAGGATAGCACCTAACCTTAGATCTTGACATACATTATTTTTTTAGACAGAACGCTTTTATAAGCAAGTAGAGAGGTATGTGGCAAAGGTTGAGGGCAAATTGGCTAAGATATGGTATGATAAGGATATCTCATTAGACCCTATAAAGAGTGAAGTGATAGCTGTCATCGGCTATGGCAGCCAAGGCTCAGCCCAAGCCTGCAACCTAAGAGACTCTGGGTTAAATGTTATAGTCGGGTTAAGAGAGGGAGGTGCGAGCTGGAGCAAGGCGATAAAAGATGGGCACAGAGTCGTTGAGGTCAAGAAGGCGGTGCAAGAAGCGAATATAATCCACATACTCGTCCCAGATATGGTCCAGCAGACGCTTTATGAGAAAGAGATCGCCCCTTGGCTAAGAGAGGGCCAAGCGCTTGGCTTCTCCCATGGCGCCTCTATACACTGGGGGTGGATCAAGCCGCCGAGCTGGGTTGATGTGATAATGTTAGCACCTAAGTCCCCTGGTCAAAGAGTTAGAGAGCTCTACTTAGAGGGCTTCGGCACACCAGCCTTGGTTGCTGTTCACCAAGACTACTCTAAGAGGGCTTGGTCTAGGGTCCTTGGTTTAGCGAAGGGTGTTGGCTGCACAAGAGCTGGTGTTATAGAGACTACGTTCACAGAGGAGGTTGAAACCGACTGGTTCGGGGAGCAAGTAGACCTTTGTGGCGGTGTTGATAGACTTATTAGAACCGCTTTTGAGGTCTTGGTGGAGAATGGTTATCAGCCTGAAGTAGCTTACTTCGAGTGTCTACACGAGTTAAAGCTGATCGTTGACCTCATTCAGAGGTATGGGATAAGTGGTATGTATAAGAGGGTCAGCGAGACCGCGCGGTACGGTGGCTTAACCAGAGGGGGTTTGGTGTTAGATCAGCAGACGAAGCAGAAGATGCAGCGTATTCTGGATGATATACGCTCCGGTAAGTTCGCTGAAGAATGGTATAATGTTTACGCCAAAGAGGGCCCGGCATCATTCAACAAATATCTTTCTGAGTTGGAGAAGCACCCTATAGAGCAAGTCGGGCTTAAGCTAAGGAGAATGATGTGGCCTCAAGGAGAGATCAGCTGAAGCATAACCGTTAAATCTATGTGCTCATCAGCTCACTTGGAGGTTAAAGTTGCCCAGATCACACGGATATCGGAGAAAGACGAGGCATCTCCTGCAGGTTGACGAGTCGAAGAGTCGAGGCTTAACACCACTCCTTAGGGAGTATAAGGTTTCTGACAAGGTCGTAATAGACATTGACCCACGGCAAGTGAAGGGTATGCCACACAGAAGATTCCAAGGTAAAGTAGGGATTGTGGAGGAGGTAGGGCGTAGAACGCTGACGATAAGAATCCCAATAGGGGATAAGGTGAAGAAGGTTATAGCGCGGCTAGAGCACGTCAAACCCTTAGCAGCAGAATAAGGTGGTTCGAGTTGTCTGAACAGATCAAGAAGCAGCCTATAACCATACCAGAGGCGAAAGCAATCTTAGAAAAGATCAACCTCGAGCAAGCAGACCAGATTCAAAAGAGGACACTAGACTACTTATCAAAATTCTCCAAAACAACACCAGAAAACGCGAGAAGACTCGTTGAGGCGCTTATGAAGAAGGGTTTAACAGAAGAAGAGGCGATAGAGCTCGTAAATAACATGCCTAAGAGCGTAGAGGAGATAAGGGTCTTCTCTGCGGGTTGGAAGAAGTTCCTACCAACAGAAACCGTACAAGAAATACTTAACATATTGAAACAAACCTGAGAAAGAATGTGTTTGTAAGAAATTAATGCGTTGAACAGGAGAGGCAAGGATCATAGGCTCTGAAGAGCATCTCAGCGAGCCTCTTAAGATGTTCTTTTGGCTTATCGATGTTAGCTGTAAGTATTGCGTATAGGTCTTCTTCTATGTTTGTAGTATTCATTCCTGTGGGGATTATTAAATTCGCTTCTTTTACAACACCATTCTCGTCGACAGTATATTCATGGATGAGCGTTCCTCTGGGAGCCTCAACGACACCAACACCTGTACCAGCTTTAGTCTGCTTCGGCTTTTCTTCATCTTTTAGCGTTGCTGAGAGCTCTTCTGCTATTTTTATCGCCTCCTCAGCGTAGTGAACGATTTCGAGCGCTTGAGCAAGGTTGTTATGGAAGGGGTTATCGCTCGGAAACTTAATGGGTGAGTTCTTCAGAAGTTCTTTTGCAATCGGATTTAGCCGATCCTTAAACAAGTTTACCCTCGCTATCGCCCCCACGTGGAACCCGTGTCCTTTTATGAGGCAGAACTTCGTGGTCGAATATGGCTTGAAAACTTCCGTAATATGGTTTCTATACTCCTTCGCCTCCGCATTTAAGCCTTTGTTTGTCACGAGTCTTCCGGAGTAAGCGGGGAAGTGTTTCCCATCATCTATTGCGAGGTACTCTGTAGCTCTTTCGAACTCAGGATACTTCAGCTTTGCAAATAGGTTAAAAGTCTCGAGGCAATCACTTAATACAGTCTTAAAGTCCCTTGCCAGATTTTCTAACTCTCTCTTTGATGGAAGCTTTGCGAATCCACCTGGTATAGAGTTGATTGGATGCACCGCTCTTCCACCAACTATTTCGATACCTCTGTTTCCTACCCTTCTTATTCTAACACACCTCTTAACAGCCTCTGGAAACTTAGCGTAAAGTTCTGATACGCCATTTACGCCCAGGTAGTCCGCTGCTGCAAGCACGTAAAGGTGCAGAGCGTGGCTTACAATCATCTGCGAGGAGATCATAAGTCTTCTGAGCATCTTCGTCTGCTCTGAAGCCTCGATCCCCACCCCATTCTCCAGTGCCTGCACCGCAGCTAGGTTATGAGGTACAGGGCAGACACCACAGATCCTTGAGGACATCTGTGGAACCTCCTTAGCTCTTCTGCCCCTCAAGAGGCTTTCAAAAAGCCTTGAACCTTCGTGGATCTCTAGGCGCGCCTCTACCTTCCCGTCTTTGATATCAACGTAGATCCTTCCGTGACCCTCGATCTGGGTAACGTATTCATCGTATACTATCATCGATCTTCACCCCCGATTTCTTTAAATAGCGGAGCCATCGGCGCGTACTTTCGGAAGAGTCTAACGATATCGTCCATAGAAGCGATCTTCTTCAACAGTTCAAGCTCCGCACTCATCTGCGGCTCCTCAAGCGGTCCCCTACACGCATCACAAGGCATTCCCGCAGAGGGGCAAGGTGCTCCGCAGCCGCCGTAGGTAACCGGCCCGGCGCATTCGACACCCTCAAGTAGAAGACAGGTGTTTCCTTTGCTCTTGCAATCCATGCAAACCGGACGCGTATGCTCTCTTGGGATTCTGCCAGCTAAGAGATCACTTACAGTCCTTTCGAAGTCCTCTGGGACGATCGGGCAACCACGAATCATGAAGTCGACCTTTATTATTTCGGGTAGCGGCTTTATGTACAATGTCTCAACCTTATCAGCGTTCTCACCGTAAACATACCGCTTACCTTCGTTCACACCTTTAAAGTTGTTTAACGCTGCGATACCTCCAAAACAAGCGCAGCTGCCTAGGGCCACTACGAATTTGCTGTGCTCTCTTATCTTTTTAACGAGCTCGAGCTCGTGGCTCGTTATCACAGCACCTTCTATGAAGGCGACATCGAACTCCTCCCACCTGTTAACCCTCTGCCCAAGGCGGAAGTGCAGAAATTCGACACCTTCGAGGATTCTATCTATGAACTTCGAGTTCAGAATCTGAACTTCACAGCCCTCGCAATCGGTTAAATCAAAAATCGCAACTTTCGGCTTCATCAAGACCACCTCATATCGACTCCGGTAACTGCTTTATCTCCGCATAGTTGAAAACCGGACCATCGAGACAACAATATTTGTTGTTTATCTGGCAGTGCTGGCATTTGCCCACTCCGCACTTCATGTGCCTCTCTAAAGAGAGGTAGACCGAAGATTCGGGCACTCCAGCCTTCTTGAACTCTTGGATGACGAACTTGTACATCACTGGTGGTCCGCAGACTATTCCAATAGCATCTTTTATTGAGTAATCTAGCTTTGCGAACAGGGTTGTCACAACTCCGATGTTACCCTTCCAGCCGCTTGGCTTACCATCTGGAAGCTTATCTGAATCGACAGTTACAAGGAAATTACATTCATTAGCCCATCTTTCAAACTCCTCCTTAAAGAGTAGATCTGCTGGGGTTCTTGCACCGTAAAGCACCGTAATCCTACCGAACTCCTTCTTCTTGTGCAGAACGTAGTTCAGGGAGCTCCTCAGGGGGGCCATTCCTATACCGCCAGCGACGTAGACAATGTCTCTGCCTTTTATTGTCTCGAAGGGGAATCCAACACCGTAGGGACCTCTGATCCACACGTAGTCGCCGACCTTCATTCTATGTAGCGCGTTTGTAACGTTCCCAACCCTCCTGACACAAAGGTCTATGTATCCATCTTCATTTGGGCTTGAAGTTATCGAAATCGGTGCTTCTCCGATGCCTGGGATAGAGAGTTCCACAAACTGTCCAGGGTAGTATTTAAAGTTCTTCACTTCTAGCCTAAAGACCTTCGTATCGTATGTCTGCTCTGTAATCCCGATGATCTTACTTTTAAAAGGCTTGTATATGTTTTCCATAATTATGCGCCTCCTATCTTGTCTAAAATTTCAAGCATGTCTATTTTAGCGGGGCAGAACGTTATACACCTTCCGCAACCAACGCAGCTCGGCACTCCAAATTCGTCTACAAAAGTCTTAAACTTGTGAATGTATATGTTTCTGTATCTTGCCTTTAAGTCCTTCCTGAAGTTGAGACCTCCAGCGACCCTAGCAAAGCTCAGAAGCAAGCAAGAGTCCCAGCATCTAACCCTCAACCCCTCAGTCGGAACTATAAAGGTCTCGTCAATGACATCGTAGCAGTAGCAGAGTGGGCAGACGAGTGTGCAGTTCGTGCAACCTAAGCATCTCTTTGCATTTTCCTCCCATACTGGGTTGTTATAGTCTTCTAAGATTCTTCTACCGATCTTGTGAATGTCGATGTGAACTCTCTCATCATACTCGATCTTCACCTCCCTTTCGTCAACAGTCTCGGGACCAAAGTAGAGTTGTGATAGAAGCATTCGTCCTTTTTCCGTCATCGAAAATCCAACAAAATCATCACCATCCGCCTTAAGGAATAGATCACAAGCGTTCGTCAAAACATTTGCTCCTGTTGACTTACAGAAGCAGTTCTTATCTGGTTTACAGGAGACACCGATCACCAGCATTTTTTCACGCCTTGCTTTATAGTAAGGGTCGTTCCAGAATACCAGATCGAGTCTGCCGATTGCGTTTGCGTCACAGAGGTGTAAACCAAAGAAGGCGATCTTTTCATCTGAAATCGTCTCTTTAAACTCACCGCCCTCTAAGGCGAAAATAGGCTCTTTGTAAGGTAGTATATAATTTTTTGGCGGTAAGATTGTTATTGGATAGTCTAGAGTGACATCAGAGAAATCTTCGACTTCAGTAAAGGCATAACTGCCTTTTCTTCTCACTGGAGCGATTACTTTGTATTCGCTCTTCACGTGATGGAACAGATTTTTCAAATTCTCTTTTTTGATCTTTTTGCCTATCAAATCCTATTTATAAATGTTGACGCAAGTAGTATTTTTAACTTTCTTTATAGAGGAGCGTGAGGCTGTTCTGCTCGTAAAATTTCTTTTTACACCTTCACAAACTTCCGGCTAGGTGTTCGATCAGCCTAAAGTTGCTTTTTTCAATGTCTTTTTGTGTGTTGGTGCATAGGTTTAACGGTAAATGTTAAATGCCAAATCTGCGTGCAAGTGGTGAAGAGGTATGGTCAAAGTAGATGAATTTGAAGTAAGAGAAGGTCTCTACTATTCTACAGATTACTTCTGGGTTAAAGTGGAGGGAAAGCGGGCTAGATGTGGTTTAACTGACTACGCTCAGAAGATACTGAAATCCATAGTCTACATAGATGCCCCTAAACCCGGAATTCGTGTTACTCAGGGGGAGGTCTGCGGCTCGGTCGAATCTATAAAGACGGTGACAGATCTCATAAGCCCATTAAACGGTGAGGTTGTCGAGTATAACACAGCGCTAGATAAGAACCCCGGTCTCATAAACTCCGATCCATATGGAGAAGGCTGGATATTCGTAGTGGAGTCGCCCGATCTGCAGGCAGACCTATCAAAGCTGATGGATTTCAACAAGGCGGTTGAGTGGCATATGGAGCTCCTTAAAAAGTAGGTTTAATGCTGCAATCAACTTATTAGAGGCGATCATTCCCTTAATAATATATGCTTGGAGTGTAATCGCAACGTTAATTTTCTTGGCACCATGTGGTCTATGTCATAGGCCCGCTCAGGTTTATTATGCAAAAACTTTAAAAATAGTTTGTTAGTTAATTAGTTAAACAAAGATTGGTGATGAGCGCCCTGAACCATAATAGCAACTATCCACGTCCTTTTACGATTTACTACTTTTGGTTCTAGTAGATTAAGAAAGCTGGGTGTTGTGATTTGGGTTATCTACCAACTTTGGGTAAGAAGTATGAGGAATACGCTTATGTGCTTGACTTCATACGAAGAGGAAGATCTGTAGTCATAAAGGGCAGAGAAGGCCCCCTTGTGCAGGCTCTAGGTGAAGAGAGGCTTACTCTTCTAGAGATACTTGCTGTAGAGGGTGCTTCTTTTGAGGTGGGGGAACGCATCTATATTGGGAAAGAGGGCAGGACGAAGGTGCTAAGCGTATTGGGGCGCTTAAATTACGAGGATCTGACCGCAGATGCTAAAGCAGAGTTACCGAGAGTGGTTGAGCAGCTTGTTCTGAACAACGAAAAAAGGTTTGTCGCATACTTTAACGAGCTTCAACCGGTCACACCTCGTCTTCACGCGTTAGAGCTCATCCCTGGGATAGGTAAGACCTTTATGTTTCAGATCCTTGAGCAGAGAAGCAAGAAACCCTTTGTTTCGTTTGAGGATATTCAGAAGAGGGTTGGGCTTAGGGAACCAGCGAAGCTCGTTGCTAAGAGGATTGTAGAGGAGCTTACTGGGAACTGTAAGATTAATATCTTTGTGAAGAAATGAATCGGCGTAGGTTACTTGGGCAGCATACTCTTATCGACCCTACCGTTGTTAACGCTATTGTAAAGGCTGCTGAGTTAAAAGGCGATGAAGTTGTCTATGAGATAGGTACGGGTAGCGGTGCGTTGACAGAGCAGCTTTGTAAAGCAGCGAGTAGCGTCATATCAACTGAGATCGACGAAAAACTGTATAATGCTGCGTTAAGTAGGCTAAATTACCCCAACCTCATTCTAGTTAAAGGAGACGGGTTCAACATCGATGTTGCGTTTGATGTCTTCGTCTCTAGCCTGCCCTACCGTAGCTCTTCACGGTTCATAAGATGGTTGTTAGGTAAGAGGTTCAAGAGGGCTGTTGTGCTTCTACAGAAAGACTTTGTTGATAAACTCTTGGCTGAGGTTGGTAGCAAACACTACAGGGCTGTTTCGGTCTTAGCCCAATATGCCTTCAACATCTCTCCTATTTTGAGCGTGCCCCCTACTGCCTTCTCACCTAAACCGAAGGTACACTCTAGTGTCGTTGTGGTGACTCCAAAACCCAACGTTGATCTTAGCGGAGAGGTCGTTAAGACTGTCTACAAGCTCTTTGCGTTGAGAAAGAAGAAGGTTTCAACCGCCTTAAAGATCTTGACGAAGGATGTGGAGCTTGGGTGCTTGCCGCAAGACCTTTTAGTGAAGCGTATAGCCGCGTTAACCCCGTCTGAAGCCATTGGGTTGGCTGAGCTTTTGGTTAAGCGCTATGACCGAACCCTATGAACCTCGAGAGGATAGCTTATTGCTTAGAAGAATCGTAGAGGGTCTTTCAGCAGAGATTGCTTTAGAGATCGGTTGCGGTGTTGGGTTTGTGTTGGAATCGCTTGCTCGAAGATGCAGGTGGGTCATTGGTGCTGATGTTGATATGAACGCCTTACTGCAAGCGAAGGCAAGATTAGTGGGTAGGGCTCTTGCAAACTTTGATCTCGTTTGCTGCTCTTCAGCGGAGGCATTCAAGGTTGCTTCATTTGATCTGGTCGTCTTTAATCCGCCCTACCTACCATCAGAGAAGATTGAGGATTTGGCTGTAGATGGTGGAGAAGGAGGGGTGGAGGTTACATTGAGTTGGCTTAAGGAGTGTGCTAGGGTGGTTAAGCCGTCTGGTAAGGTGGTTCTAATCACCTCAAGCCTAGCCCCTCAAGATCTATTAATTAGTGGTGCTAGCCAACTCGGTTTTAAGATGAAGCTTATTGCCTCACAACCACTCTTTTTCGAAGAACTATATGCATACGAATTGAGATTAGGCTAAGATGTATGCAGCTCGACCACATCCCCATCCATAAGCCTAAAGTTTCTCCCAACCTTCACACCCTCAGGTAAACCTTTACGCCATAGTCTGGCAAAGCTGAAGAATTTCAGAAAGTCCTTATGTATCTCAGCCGCTAAATCTATTACAGTGGCACCTTCATCGAGCAGTATAGGCTTGTCTACTGGTTCCGAAAAAGGAGCCTTGGTGTATACTCTAATTTTACCCAACTTGGATAATATCTGCTCCACAAGTTCGTCTCTGTCAAGTTGCTCTACGCATATGATGTTGCTGAACCCAGCCTCTCTAACGGCACTCTTAGTTGATGTGGTGAGTGGTATGAACTGTAGATTTCTAGCCTCTCTACCGAAGATTACTGCTTCGAGATCATCTAGGGTAGCATTTCTGCTAATCTCAACTACAGCGTTCTTTATCATATACGATCTTAGGAGGTCAACTACCTCTCTCTCGCTTAGGTAGCTTGAGCTCCCTACAACTCTTATCCCGCCCGAAGGTGTCTGTTTGATCACTACATCCAGCTTCGGCTTCTTAACTTCGATATTATGCTCCTCAAACCATTCAACCAGCTCTTTGATGTATTCCACCCCTTCATCCTTCAGCGGCGTAAGGATTATGTCGCTGTTCCTCGCCACGCTAAGAAAACGCTCTTGCTTCTCGTCACCCAACTTCCTGTCAAAAGGCGTCAGCACTAGCTGCAAAATTAACCCAGCACCTTTTAACGTACCGACGAGAGGTGAGGCTAAAGCTTCGTGTAACTTTGCGTCCAGATTCGATATGGTGTTGAAGAAGTCTAACGAAGTCTCTAGGCTGCTCATTATGGCTGCTTGTAGTGCGCCCTCTTTTTTGATGACCCATTCGCTTCTCGTTGCTGTTCTTCGGCGTAGCTTGGCTCTCTCAAGCTCTTCTTCTAGGGCGGCTATCTGCCTCTTTATCGACATCTCGAGCTTCTCTGTACCCTTATGTTTAGGGAAGCTTGAGTAGAACTCTTTAAGTAGCCTAAGTTTCTGCGCTGGATCCTTGGCTGCGATTGCTTCAGCCCACTTTGCCTTAGCCCTCTCAGGTAGGTTGGTAGGCATCCTCGCCTCTACACCCTTAAAGGAGATAGAGGGGTTAGATAAAGTCGTTTTCAAGTTAAAAAGGTAACCTTTTTCAGAGTAAATTTAGTAGATAAAGGTTTGTTGGTATGAGTCTAAGTAATCTCTCGCTCGCCATAGTCGAGCCTACTTACACTGTTAATGTGGGGCATCTAGCTAGGCTTGCTAAAAACTTTGGGCTCTCTTCTCTGATCCTCATCAACCCCTCTTTTAATATGGAGGAAGCTCTACCCTACGCTTCACACGGCGCCGATATTTTAAGGTCGTCTAAGACGATGTCGTTTAAAGAAGTCTTGGAGCATTTTGATCTTGTTGTAGGCACAACCGCCATCCCCGGAGGTTCAAGGAATATTAGGCGGGATGTTGTTCCACCAGAGGTTGCTGCGAAACGTATCTTAAGTAGCAAAGGCTCTGTATGCATAGTATTTGGTAGAGAGACTACTGGTTTGACGAACGATGAGCTTGAGCTCTGTGATATGGTCATTTCGATACCTACAGGCACATCCTACAGAACCCTCAATATATCTCACGCAGCGGCGATAATCCTATACACACTCGTAGCAACACGCAGCCCAAAAACTAAGAGAAGCGAGGTACCAAGATCCATAAGAACCCTGTTGCTCGACTCCGCCGTAGAGTTAGCGAACCTCTCCGCTTTCCCAAAATATAAGATACCCCTCCTCCGTGAGGCTCTAAAGATGATTATCAACAGAAGTAGCCCCACACCACGGGAGGCGACCCTCATCTTAGGTCTCTTTAGGAAGGCTATTTTGGCTTTAAGCAGAAAAGATTAGCCATTCTTAAAGAGATAGACCCCTCGCATCACCCTCTGCGTAGGGTCTTCAATCAAGATGGGAAAGTTCTCCACCGAATGTAAATGGTATAATCTTAAGCCGACTTTAGCAGCCTCTTCAGCTATGTCGAAAGAGACTATGCGACCCCTTTTGGTTTTGATACACGGTACTACTATTGCTGCTTTGCCTTCTGGTTTAAGGCGCTTGCTGATCGATGGTAAGCTTCTGTAGTAGGTTTCGCTTGCTTTCTCCAGCATCCTCTCAGCTTCTTGATCTGTTGGAGGTTGTTTTAGAGGGGGTAAGAGTATGGGTTCGGTAGCCACGCCATCTACAACCCTTCCCCTAAGTATCTTGTGTAACCTTTCAGCGTATCCCACATATACCTCAACCTTCACATCCTTAATCCTATATTCTTCTAGAAGCCATCTTAGATTTTTTCGCGCACCCTCAACCCTGTTGGCATCAGTATCCACACCAATAACATTCACACCACACATAGCCGCCTCTCCAAGTATGGTGCCTAGGCCGCAGAAGGGGTCGAGTAGGGTTTCGCCTCTCTTGCACCCAGTCAAGTTAACCAAGATCCTTGCTAACTTAGGTGGCATCGTTATCTTAGGGTCTTGGATAGGACGTTCGAGGTCTCTTCGTCTATAGCCTAGGTGGTCGACAACCGCGATAGTTCTGCCTATCAACCAGTTTTTATGCCTCACCGCTAAAACCTCGAAGCCCTCTTCCACCACTCTCTCCTCCTGCAGCCGATCAGAAAAAACTTCATACTCCCAGCTCGAGCCGACCTTTTGTAAATCTCCTCTGAGCATCTTAGTCTTCCTAACCCCCCACGCCTTAAGCGTCTCCTTTAGGCTCTGCTGAAGCGCTTCTGCAAACTCTTCTGCCGAATCTCTGGTATCTGAGTATGTGCTCACAGCCCACTTCATCTTATCTGATGCTGACTCAGCTAGAAGATCCAAATTCAGCCCCTCAGCCTCACCGGCTTCTGCGAAGACCTCAGCAACTTTATACACACCAGCCAACCCGCTCCAAATCTGGGGGCTTATTTCGTCTGCTTCCAAAATCAGACATCTACCGACTCTACCAACTACCCTATAGTTTAGGTTGAGGTTAGTAAAGTATGCTTCTACTTCTGCTTCAGAAAGTGAGCCATAAGCTAATGTTAACACATACCTTTTAGCAGCCAACCTTACTGGATGATGTTATGCATCGCTATGAGGTCTGGCGCGAAGATCGAGAGCGAAGATGGTATCTCTACCTTAATCGGGTCTTTCAGCGACTTACCTAGACTCTTCTTGAGGTTCCAAACCTTCGAATTAAACTCAACGATTTCACTCGTCTTTGACGCTAAGGATCTGTCCCAAGTCGGCTCAGGAAACCTCTGTTTATGAATACTCTCTTTCCCGTAGAGCTTTCGCCAAAAGTAGTCTGTGATGAAGGGTGTGATAGGCGCGTGCAGGAGAAGGATGCTCTTTATGCAGGCATGCAGCGTTGACCAAGCAGCCTTCTGCCCCGAAGGATCATCAGCCCTATATGCCCTAGGTTTAACCATCTCAACGTAATGTGATGCGAAGAGGTTCCAGACGAAGACACGCAGCCTATTAGCGGGTATGAAGAAGTTAAAATCTCTATACCCCTTCATGCAGTCGTCTATGAGATTCGAGAGCTCAGCCAAGATCCACCTATCTGTAGGTGTAGGTTCAGCACCCTCCACAACCGGGAAGCTCGAGATGAATCTCAGAAGGTTCCAGAGCTTCGTCATATACTTCTGCATAGATGCTATCTTAGCTTCTGAGCATCTGAAGTCAGAACCTAGACTTGCTTCTGAAGCAGACCACAGTCTAAAAGCGTCAGCACCGTACTTCTTCAAAATGGGAATCGGATCCAACACATTCCCCTTACTTTTGCTCATCCTTTCACCCTTCTCATCTACACCGTAACCCATTATCCAAGCGTGCTTGAAAGGCGCTTGACCAGTCAACTGGTAGCATCTAAGCACAGTGTAGTGAAGCCAAGTGCGTACAATATCCTTACCTTGAGGCCTAATCGTCACGGGATATGCTTTCTTGAAAAGCTTCTCGTTACGCTTATAGCCTGAGATGAAGAGCGGTGATATACTCGAATCCATCCACGTGTCAAAGGTTCTGGTATCGCCTATGAACTCAGTGCCGCCGCATCGTCTGCATCTCTCAAAGGGGCTCTCCTCACACCACGGTCTATAATATCGACCACCTTTAGGCACGTGAGGCTCGCCACATTTCTTGCAATACCATATGGGGATCTCAGTGGCGTAGACCCTCCGCCTAGAGATAGGCCAATCTATGTTAAGTGAGTCGATCCAGTTTAAGTAGAGCTGCCTATGCTCCTCCGGGTGGAAGATCAGCTGCTGGGCTATCTTTCTGAGCTCGGGTACGAAGTCGAGCTGTTTGAGGTAGAACTCCATCATAGGTATTATCTCGATAGGTGTCTTGCTTCGCTCACAAAGGGGAGTTCTGTGCATTATAACCTCTTCTTTCACCAAAAGCCCTTTTGAAGAGAGGTCCTCTATTATCTTCGACCTAGCTTCACTTACGGTGAGCCCAGCGTAGGCTCCAGCGTTACTAGTCATTCTCCCATTTTCATCAATCGCGATGATCTCCTTCAAACCGAGTTCCCTAAAGATGAGCACATCCGTGTAGTCACCATAACTGCAGACCATAACAACGCCACTACCAAACTCAGGCTTAACCGAGGGATGTGGTCTTATCTCAACTTCGTGACCAAAGATAGGCACTACTGCGTGCTCCCCATGTAGCCCCTTGTATCTCTCATCTGAAGGATGCACAACCACCAACCCGCAGGAGCAGAGGAGCTCTGGGCGAGTGGTGGCGATTATAAGATCTTCACCAGTTTCCTTTACCCTAAACTTTACGTAGAGTAGCTTCGTTGGTCTCTCTTCATAAACAACTTCAGCATCTGCTATGGTGGTCTTGCAGTCTATGCAGTAGTTGTTTGGTCTCGTAGCCATATAGATCAGCCCACGATTCCAGAGCTCTATGAAGGTCTCTTGTGTCAACTTCCTGTACTCTATGGAGTCTGTCCTATAGTAGTGTGCAAAGTCTCCACTCATACCCATGCTCTTCATGACATCAATCATTTCGGCTTCTAGGTCGTCAAGCGCGTGCTTACAGAGCTCTATGAACTTCTCTCGAGGCAAATCATGCATCTTAACCCCGTATTTCCTCTCAGTGTAGATCTCCACAGGCAAGCCGTTGCGATCAATACCTATGGGAAAGTATGTTTCGTACCCCATCATACGGGCTGTTCTAGCTATCATGTCAATCTGAGCGTAGTGAGAAGCTGCACCTATATGCCAAGGTCTACCAGAAGGGTAGGGTGGAGGAGTGTCGATAACGAAGATCTCCTTATCTGAATCTGGGTTAAAAGCGTAAACATCTTCAGCAACCCAACTTGCAGCGATCTCCTCTTCTAACCTATGGTCCCAACGCTTCTCCTCAACCTTGGGTTTAAACGTCAGCTCCTCCAACCTCTCACCACCAGCCATACCTAATGATAAACACTCTTCCCCCTAATCTAAATAACATTTTCTCATTAAGGCGCTATATGGAAGACTGAGCCAGCGATGAGGCTTACAACCATCATAACCAGCACCGCAAGTGATAAGATCGCGAACTTATATTCTCTGTTAATGAAGAATGCGCATAGAGCCACAACAACCCTTAGGTATGGTGTAAGTATCAGCACCGCAACCCCTATCAGCGCTAACGTATAAACAACCTCTATCATATTCGGCATAATCGCGTGCAGCACCAAAGCTGAAGCAAAGATTACGCCGCTGATCACAACGCCTGTAATCAACACAAGATAGATCGGCCTATTTATATCCATCTCACTCACCTTAAGTAAACGGTAGCCTCACGCTTAATGTGAGAAGTAGACCTTTGCCGAGCATATTGTAGCCGATGTAGCACATTAAGAGGAAGAAGAAGACCTTTAGCCACTTAACCTTGATCTTATTCATCAGAACGGTTCCAGCAGTCGCACCCAACATGGTGCCTAATGCTGCTGGGGCTATGTAGTCTAGGTTTAGAAGACCGGCGACAAAATATAGTACGGCGCTTGTTGCGGCTGTTACCCCTATCATAAACTTGCTGGTAGCGACAGCTACCTTAAGCGGCACATTCATGAATATGTTCATTATAGAAACCTTGAATACACCCCCTCCCACACCAAGTAGACCAGAGCCTAAGCCTGCGAAGAATGATACTATCCAACCTAAGATGGAGTTCTTAACGAGGTACTCCACCTTATGATTGATAGCTGCATCGAAGTAGTCTCCTCTAAGATTGAGGTATCTTGAGACCCTATCTTGAGTTATATTCATGAAATCGTTGCTCTCCGTCCTCTTGACCTCCCTCTTAACAGAAAGTATCTGGGAAACGGCGAGATAGAAGGCTAGGAGAGCAAACACTACATACAGGTAGTTCCCCGTAACGATCAAGACAAGCATCGCACCAATAAACGCACCGATGGTTGTTGAAGTCTCTAAAAAGATGGCTAGGCGGATGTTAGTGATCCTCTGCTCAACATATGAAGAGCCTCCTGAGATGCTTGTAGCTACGACCGTAACAATGCTTATCGCGATAGCCTCCTTTATCGGAACCCCAAATATTATTGTTAAAGCTGGTACGATAATTATTCCTCCCCCTATCCCCATTAGGGCGCCTAGGAAACCGGCTACAAATGTCAAGCCTAGGAAGGTCAGTTGAGACGTAACCTCAAGCATCAATGCGAGTGGAGTATCCCTATTATATAAGTGATTGTCCCCAGTTGCTTATTTCTTCTATTCAATAGTTTTGAGTCAAACAGCTCTCCGTTAGAAAAGATTATAGCAAGCAATAAAGCAATTTATATAATGGTTAAAAAGCTGGGGTTTATCGGGTTGGGTAAGACAATATCTGAAAAGATTTTGAGTGAACACGCCGCTCGCAGCGTATCAGCAGGTGAAGTAACGGTTGTGAAAGTAGATTACGTGTTTACACACGACGCAAGCGGTCCACTGCTGATAAAGCAACTAAAGGAGCTTGGTGTTCCAAAGCTCTATGATCCACGGCATACAATAATCTTTATCGACCACGCCGTGCCAAGCCCTAAAAGAGAGATCTCGAACGAGCAGAGCACCCTACGTAGGTTCGCTATTGAAATGGGATGCAGATTCCACGAAGCGGGGTCGGGTATATGCCACCAGCTGATAGCAGAACACTATGCTTCACCCGGTCAGA
>CAYQXI010000065.1:0-1693 GCA_964421575.1 uncultured Nitrosopumilales archaeon | reverse complement strand
AAGGTCTTTTGGGTTATCACCTTTAACTATGAAGAAGACTTACCCTCTTTATTATGGTGGTGTGAAGCAAAGGTTCGCTAGATCTGTCGTAGTTGGTGATCTGATCTTCCTTTCAGGTTCGAGTGGTAGAACCCTTGAAACTGGAGAGGTTTCCTCGCTTGATGTGAGAGAGCAGGCTTGGGTCGCTTTAGAGAAGATCAGATTAGCCCTTGAAGAAGCTGGTTCGAGTATGGATTACATAGTGAAGACTGTCGTCTACCTCAAGAATATGGCAGATTATGAAGCAGTTCGTGAAACAGAAGAACGATATTATGAGAAATACGCTCCCTCTCTGCTAGAAGAAAGACCTGCCAGCACCTGTGTTCAAGTCGTTTCACTCTCAAAGCCAAACATGCTGGTCGAGATAGACGTGATAGCGACCTTTCCGCCTAAGAGAAAGAGAAAAAGACGTTGAACATCTCTCTGCGCACGCTTCTTGCTCACTACACCAAGACTAAAGATCTCTCTACTTTTTGTTATCGAATTTAGCGGCCTCCTGCTCCAATATCTCTGCAACCTTCTGGAAATAGAGCCTAGTGGCGAAGGGCATCTGTGGTAGATGCTCATCTATCACATCAAGCAGATAAGGTACTGCTCTTCTCGACACTTTTATGTGAAACTTCATTGTGAGAATAGGATCACGCTCTACAGAAATCGTATTTCTTAACTCATCTGGGCAGATCTCTTTAGCCCGCTCCACTATAAAGTCGTACCAAGAAGCGAGCAGATCCGGGTCTAGACCGCTCTTCACATCCTCTATTATAGCGGTGAGCTTCTCTAATACCTTTGTCTCGATACCCTCGCTCAACTCATTATATAGGCTGCCTACCCATCCAATAAGATGGTTAATCGAGGAATATAGACAGAGGGGCGTAAAATAATTAGAGCAGATCAGCATCGCATAGCAGAGAGCTCGCGCTCCGCTTCCTCAATATCCTTATGGACATCTATGGAGCGCCAGAAGCAGTCCTTGTAGCGCACAGCCTTAAGAAGACCTTTTGCCGCGAGCTCCGGGAAGGTTGTGGTTTCGATGTTACTCTTCTCCTTCAAGTAAGGAAAGATTTCGGCGCTTAAGCAGTAGATCCCAGCGTTTATCCAATATGTGTATAGAATTGGTTTTTCGACGAAACTCGTTATCACATTCCTCTCGTCTGTGTTGATTATGCCGTAAGGTGAGCGTAGGGGTACGAGCGCCAACGCGCCCACATACCCTTCGACACCATCTATAAGGGGCTTCGGGTCGAGGTCTGTAAGTATATCACCATTCAACACGAGGAAATGCTTATCCCCTCTAAGAAGGTGCTCAGCATTCAATATGGCGCCTCCGGTGCCGAGAGGCTCGTCTTCCACCACATATCCAACACGCACGCCGAACTTCTTGCCATTACCTACATATTCAATGATCTTCTCCTTCAAGAACCCTATACACAATATTACATCCTCAACTCCGTGGCTGTAAAGCCACTCGATCTGCCTAACCAAGATAGGCTTACCGCAGATTTCGATCAAAGGTTTAGGGGTGGTGTCTGTGATCGGTTTAAGCCTCTTACCGAAGCCGCCAGCCAAGATAACGGCCTTCACGTAAAACACCCAGCCAACTTTAGATATGACCTCTTACAGATAGATAAATAACTTTTCCTAGGCGTTTTACTCA
>CAYQXI010000064.1:0-33645 GCA_964421575.1 uncultured Nitrosopumilales archaeon | reverse complement strand
TCCTTCATAGCGCCACTGCTATCTCGTTCAGGTATGAGCCAGAGGCTATCAACAATAATACCCCAACGCCTCACAAAAGTTAGCCAATTTTTAAGATCGAGGGAAGGAGGTGGATGCTGCTCTTCCTTTTGCTTCACGAGTTACCTCACTCTTAACCCCTAATTTACTGATAGAGCATAAACATTACTCTTAATCCGGAGGTTTAGGCTTATGTTTAGTTAAGGGCTTCTTCATAGACGCTCTTTGTGGTTTGTGCTATGTTACTCCACCTATACTCCCGCTCCACCTTCTCCCGCATATTCTTCTTTAACCGCTCTACAAGATCCTTTGACTCTAACACCCTTAAGATGCCCCAAGCGAGTGAATCAGGGTTGTTCGGGTAGACCTTTACCCCACTCTTCTCATGCTCTATGATCTCCGAGAGCCCGCCTGTGTCTGATGCCACCACAGGGCACCCAGCAGCCATAGCCTCTAACGCTACGATCCCGAAGGGTTCGTAGAGTGAGGGGATTACGCAGACGTCAGCCGCTAGAAATAAGCGCCTTATGGTGTTGGTATCTAGGTAGCCTGTAATGTGCACTTTACCGGCTAGCCCGCTTTCAGCGACCCGCTTGACTAACTCGCTCCTCATGTAGCCGTCTCCAGCTATAATGAATTTTGCATCGACCTTCTGCAGCACCTTAGGTATAGCGTCTAGAAGCACGTGAACACCCTTCTCTACAACCAACCTACCTACAAAGAGTACAAGCTTTTCATTCTTCCCAGCGAACCTACTTCTAACATCTTCAACCCCCTCCAGATTTGTGAAGATTGAGGGGTCTATGCCGTTCGGTATAACCTTAATCTTCTCATAAGGCACTTCCAGCACTTTATTCACTTGCTCAGCCATGAAGCGGCTGCAGCAGATGACCCGCTTGGATTCTGAGCCTAACCATACCTCAATCTCGTGAATCATCCGATTATAATCTGAGAAGACACCACCCCTACGCCCATACTCTGTAGCGTGTATTGTGCTCACAAGAGGTAATCTATTCAAATGCTTTAACCCGATACCAGCCTTTGCAGATAACCAGTCGTGCGTGTGTATAATTATCGAACCATCTCTCTTAGACTTAATGATTTTGGTAGCGGCTCGCTGCATATTCAGATTCATCAGCTGAATCCAAGCAGCAAAGTCTGGAGTAGGAAGATTGTAGGAGTCGAACCTATGAACTTCAACACCCTCAACGACTTCATACGCAGGCGTATTAGGGAAGTCACAAGTCACAACATGCACCTCAACACCCAACTTAACCAAGTTGATAGATAGATTGTAGACGTGTGGGGCTATGCCTCCAATGATCCTAGGAGGGAACTCCCAGGTAAGCATAACCACCTTTAAACCCATCTCCTCTCACACACTTCGATAGGCCTTTAACACCCCCTCCAACCAACGCTCTGTATATGGTTCTACAACCCTTATCTTACTAGCCACACCACTAACCTTAGATGTAACTTCACTCTTCATCCACTCTGAATTGACGACTATACACTCTGCCTCCCTACAACCGAGCTCCTCCACACTCTCAATCGCTATGTTGAGCGGCGTCGCTGAACTTGCGGAGCGATGCTTCTCTAAACTGTGAATAGTGTATACAAAGGGTATTTCAAATCGATCTTTAAGAGCGAGCGCAGCATCGACAGTGATCCATTCGTGTGCATCTACTACATCAAAGGAGCCTAGTTTGTAGATCAAGTTGGCGGCTACAGCTTGTAGGCGTGTAGTAAAGAGAAGAGACCAAACGACAATATTAGTTGTTACAGTGATAGGCGGCTTAACCCTCTTTATAACAACTCCCTCATCTACATCTGTCTTCTCCTCTGAAGGAGCATAGGTTAAAACATAAACCTCCACACCTTCTTTTTTAAGCCGCCTAGCGAGCTCGCGCACATACCAAGCCATCTCACCGATAATGTGTGGGGGATACTCCCAGCTCAGAATTATTACCCTCAAAGTAGTTCGACCGCTTTCTATTCTGTTAGCTGAAGCAGGCGCAGACTTTTATTATCCCTTTTGGGCTCAAATAGTACGCCTTCTCTCCACACTCTGTGACAGTGCTTTCAACGTAGCCCTGAGCCTCGCTGTAACCAAGCAGCCTCTTTAGCTCCTCTACGCTAATAGAGAGTATGGCAGCCAACTCATCCAGCTTCTTGGCGCGTTTAGCGTTGACCACGCCTAAGTTATGCATATATAAAAGGGGTTTATCCTCTTGCCCTAACTTATCCTCAACCATCAAACCTTTCTTCAACACAAAATACCTTTTTAAGCCTTCTGCACGCAACGCACAACCGCACATCTTTTTTACTACCAGCAGAGAGTGAAGGTGGGTTGAACCAACCTAAGCTCATCATAGTTGGAACGTCCAAACCTGTGCTCAACTACGTTACAGCTTGCATAACTCTCTTTAATAGAGGGGAGCAGCGGATAAGACTTAGGGCTAGAGGTCGGGCTATAAACGTGGCTGTAGAGGTCGTACAGCTGCTTAGAAGCAGATTTATGAAGGATGTAGTGATCAATGCTGCTAATATCGATGAGGATGTTATAGTTGGTAAAGATGGGGCTCCTTTTAGAGTGGCTGTTTTAGAGCTGGAATTGGTAAGGAAGAGCGGTAAACGGCTGTAAATGGTGGGTGTAAACGCTCTTTTACAGCCCGCCAATAATATAAGTAGCGGTTGATGTAGCAAGATCTTGGTTGGTGGATATGTTGAATATTAGGATCTTAACGGCCAAACTAAGGGATGTAGATGCTCCGCTCCTCGCCTCACTAATACCAGAAGATACAAAGCAGCTGAGCGGTCAGATGATTGAGCTTGATGAGTTGTTGGGTGGAGGGGTGTCGAAGACCCTCTCCTCAGAAGCATTTAAAGGGAAACTATATAGTAGTTTCCTACTCTACACAGCGAACAAGATCAAGGCTGATTATCTTCTGCTCACTGGCTTAGGGCCAAGAGAAGAATTGTCTTCTGAATCTTTCAGAATCGCCTCCGGTGAAGCTGCGCTTCGAGCGTCAAACATAGGGGCTAGAAGCTATGCGCTCTACCTTGACTCAAGCTCTATGGAGTTTGGTGGGCAGAAGGTTGTCGAATCTGTTGTAGAGGGGGCTGAGTTAGCCCTCTACACCTACACACGCTACAAGAGCCAGCCTGAGAAGAAGAGCGTCGAAGAGCTGATCTTAGTTACTGACCAAGGCGACGCCATACCTCAGTTGAGGTTGGTAGTTGAGGATACCCAAAAGGTTTGTGAGGGGGTTAAGTTGGCTAGGGATCTGACGAACACGCCAAGCAACGAGTTAACCCCTACCCTGTTTGCTGAAGAAGCTAAGAGGCTTGCTGAAAAAACGGGGTTAGAGTGTGTAGTTTTCGGTCTGGAGGAGATCAAGCAGCTCGACATGAACGGGGTCTTAAGCGTTGGAAAAGGAAGTAAGGAGGAGCCTAAGGTGGTTATACTAAGGTATAGAGGCGGTAAGGCTGATGAAAAGCCAATAGTCCTTGTAGGTAAAGGCGTGACTTTCGACAGCGGCGGAATATCCATAAAACCTTCTGAGAAGATGGAGGATATGAAGTATGATAAGGCGGGCGCGGCAGCCGTGATAGCAACCATATACGCTGCTGCCACCTTAAACCTACCGCTGAATATTGTAGCTATTGCTCCGCTTGTGGAGAACCTTCCAAGCGGCTCAGCCTATAAGCCCGGGGACGTCATAAGGCATTACGGTGGTAAAACTTCTGAGGTTATAAGTACGGATGCCGAGGGGCGTCTCATCTTGGCTGATGTGCTCGCTTACGCTGTAGATAAGGAGAAGCCCCAAGCAATCATCGACTTAGCCACTCTAACCGGTGCTTGTGTCGTGGCTTTAGGATCACAAGCCTCTGGGCTCTTCGGTAACGACCAAGCGCTTATCGAGAGGGTTAAGAGGGCTGCTGAGGCGAGTGGTGAAAGGGTTTGGCAGCTACCCCTATGGAAAGAGTATTCTGAGCAGATCCGGAGCGATGTTGCAGATATGAAGAACTCAGGAGGGAGAGCAGCGGGTGCGATAACAGCGGCTGCTTTTCTCAAAAACTTTGTTGGCACGACACCTTGGGTACATCTCGACATAGCTGGTACGGCTTATACTGCTGAGGATGGGACAAAAGTGAAGACATACACACCCAAAGGTGCTACTGGTGTGGGTGTTAGGCTGCTGATAAAACTGTTAAAAGATTGGGCGGCTACTTCATCTTAAACCACACTATTTTTTAGCCACCTAAAGGGGTTTAGAGGATGAGAGAGTATGGTCGTGGTTAGCAAGGAGATACATGTGCAAACAAGAGGCGAATGCGACATAGTAAATCTGACTGACAGGGTGCAGGAGGCTGTATGGAGTAGCGGATTAAAAGATGGAGTAGTCACGGTATTTGTAGGAGGCTCTACAGCTGCGATAACAACGATAGAGTATGAGCCGGGGTTGCTGCAAGATCTACCGGCCGCGTTAGAGAGGGTCGCCCCTAAGAATGTTGAATATAAACATGAGGAGATGTGGCACGATGGTAATGGGCATTCACACGTTAGGGCTTCAATTCTTGGGCCTAGCTTAGTCGTTCCCTTTAGGGATGGTAGGCTCTGTTTAGGTACTTGGCAGCAGATAGTCTTGGTTGAGTTAGATATAAGAGCACGCTCAAGAAATATCATTCTACAGATTCTGGGCGAGTAATACTTGCCGAAGATCACCTTGTTTTGCGAATATATTTGCGATGCGGTTAAGAATGTTCGCCGCTAATATTGCTGGTTTATCACCGCTTAGCTACTCCTTCAGAACCCCGAATCTAAATCTCGATCTTTAACCCCTCTTTTGTTGGTTTCACATAATTATTTTGTCGAATTGGTTAATGCTGGGCGATTTAGCTTCAGTTTCTCTCTTATCCTTTTCTCAAGTCGGGGGTTTACTTCTATGCCTATGCACCTTCTATTCAGCTTTAGACAGGCTTTCATAGTTGTCCCTGAGCCTAAGACCGGATCTACAACCAAGTCTCCGGGCTTAGATGAGACATTTATGCATCTTTCGACGAGTTCGTCTGGCAGCTCGTTTCCTGCTGTTTCTTCGCCGTGGTGGTATGGTCTCTTGATGATCCAGACATCTTCTGGGTAGTGTTCTGGCTTGTTGAAGGTGTAGTCGTCTTCGTCCTTGACTAGTAGGAGGAGGTGGTAGTGTGATGTGACGAATCTTTTTCTGGTGTAGACCCCGAACTGATACTTCCAGATCACGTGGTTGAGCTGCTTGAAGCCAGCGTCTTCAACGGCATCTAAAACCCATCTGAGATTATTCCACCCAGAGATGAGCCACATACTTCCATTATCCTTAAGGCTGTTATAGCACCATTCAACAAGCTCCTTAATGAATCTTGGATAATCCTCTCTCGGCACCTCAACGTAGGAGAGAGCGTCGGGAGTCCTATTATAGGTTTTAAGATTGCCTTTAAATTCTATACCAAACGGCGGATCAGCGAATATCAAGTCCGCTTTAACATTAAGTTTCACATTTCGGAAATCATCAAAGACGATCAAGTGATCATCATCAATTTTAAGTATGTTTCCAGATTCGCACTTAAGCAACCCTTTTCTAGCCACCCGGTGATCCCTACATAAACGGCATTCTCTAATCTTGCGTTGATGCAGTAGATAAGTTTTGATGCAAGGAGAGGTGATTAAGATCTTATCTGTTAATGAAGTGTGCCTCAGAAAGCTTTTATTAACCACCTTCTTAGCCGGTTAATGTGGATGATATCAGCCTACGTGTTGATCGAAGTTGAACCAGGTTTAGACAAGAAGGTTCTAGAAGAAGTAAGGAAGCTCAACGGGGTTTCTGAGGCATATTTTGTGATGGGCAACTATGATATAATCGCTGTGATAAAGGATGCTTCGCAGTCTGATCTTAAGTACAAGGTTTCTAAGGGGATAAGGAGTATAAAAGGTGTAAGGCACACCTATACGCTTCCCGTCATAAGCTAACTTCTACAATTTACCAATCTTTAGGTATAAGTTCTTTAATTTAAGGTATGCTGCTGCGCCTTCAATTATCCTCTTTTTATCATCTTCTGTAAGGGGACGAACTACGCGAGCTGGTACACCAAGCGCTAGAGAGTAGGGCGGGATCTCTGAACCCTCAGTCACTACAGCGCCAGAACCGATAATGCACCACTCGCCAACCTTAGCCCCATTTAGAACGCGGGCGCCGATTCCAATTATGCAGTTAGACGCTATTTGGCAGCCGTGAAGGATTGCACCGTGGCCGACGGTAACTCTGTCGCCCACCGTAACTTTGTGCCCAGCATCTGTATGTAGCACGCAGCAGTCTTGTATACTCGTTTCACTACCGATCTTAATAGATTCGACTTCAGCCCTAATCACTGCGTTGAACCAGATGCTTGAATCACTCCCCACCTCTACGTCGCCTACAACATAAGCGTTGTCTGCTACAAACACACGCTCGCCAATCTTTGGCTTCTTGCCGTTGATCGAAATAAGCATGCCTCACACCTTCAAATACTCTAAAATTTCGGCGGCATTAAAGGAGCTGCGAACAAGAGGCGCGGAGGCGACGAATGCGAAGCCCATTTCTTCAGCCGCTTCCTTATATAGTTTGAAGGTCTCGGGTTTTACATACCTCTTAACTTCAAGTCTGCTGTTAGGTGGCTTAAGGTATTGACCTATAGTTACTATATCACAGCCGGTATTCCTAATATCTCTCAGAGTCTCTAAGACTTCTTCATCTGTTTCCCCTAGCCCAACCATAAGCCCAGACTTAGTCAGCATATCGGGTGCTTTATCCTTCACATATTTAAGCAACCATAAAGAGCGGAAATAATCAGACTTAGGTTTTATGATCGGGTGCAGGCGACGTACCGTTTCTAAATTATGATTTAAGATCGTCGGCTTTGCCTCAAGCACAAGATCAATTGCCTCCTTTAAGCCGCAGAAATCTGGGATAAGAAGCTCGATAGTTGCATCTGGTTTTATTCTCCTAATAGCTCTTACAGTAGCAGCGAACTGACCCGCGCCTTTATCTGGAAGATCATCTCGATCGACCGAAGTGATAACAACATGCTTTAACTCAAGCTGCTTAACCGCTTCGGCAACCCGCTCAGGTTCAGTTACATCAACAGGTTCTGGCCTACCTTTAGAAACGGCGCAAAAGGGGCAGTTACGTGTACAAACAGAGCCGAGAATCATAAATGTGGCTGTGCCTCTGCTAAAGCAGCTGCCTCTGTTGGGGCAAAAAGCACTTTCACAAACAGTATTTAGAGAGAGGGTTCTTAAAGTAGATTCGACTCTTCTTAACGTTCCCACAGCTGGTATCTTAACTCGTATCCACGGAGGCATACGTTCACCGGTCAAACCACCTAACTACCTACTCTATCCTCTCCAAAGGGCGTAGAGTAAGATGGCACATATAGTCTTAACGTCCTTTATCTCACCACTTCTGATTAACCCAAGAGCTTCGTCGAGGCTTAGCTTTTCAACTTCTATCGACTCGTCAGGCATAGGTTTCATATCCCCCGCTCTAAGCTCGGTAGCCTTGAAAAGCCACATAAATTCATTACTATAGCCCGGTGCGAGATAAAACGCTGATAAAAGGGTCAATTTACCAAGGCGATAACCCGTCTCTTCAAGCAGTTCACGAGCAGCACACTCCTCTGGCGATTCACCTTCTTCAATAGTTCCCGCAGGTATTTCCAAGAGACTGGAACCTACAACGTATCTAAACTGCTTGATTAAAATTAGACTCCCATCTTCAAGCACAGGTAGAATACCTACACTACCGGGGTGCATAACCTTCTCTCTTATCACCGTGCGGCCAGAGTGTAGGATTACAGTGTCTTTGAGCAGCGATATAACACGCCCGCTGTAGATTAAGTCCGATCTCAAGATCTTAAGTGGAGTACTCATAATCTAGCTGTTCATTTTTTCAACACTTAAAAGTTGGGGTAATAGAAGATGCTTTATTTAACCACCTACCCTACTATACCCGCCTATAGTTGACGTCAAGATGTCTGACATCTTGGCCCAGATTATACGAGAAACCGTTGCAAAGGGGTATCAGATCGAGCCTAAAGCATTCGACCTCCTGCGAAAGATAGCGGAAAGTGTAGATCTGGCTGGGCTGATTAACGAAGTGATCAAACAGAAGAGTAATGACAGGACGATAAGAGAAGAAGACATCCAAAGATTCTTAATAAAGAAAGAAAGAAAAGAAAGTATAGAAGAGAGAGCGCGTGAGATAGAGGAGCCACCTAACTTCAAGATTGTGCTGAATATCAACAAACTGAAGGTGTTAACTGGAGCTGTAGGGTACCAGCGCCTATTCTCAAGCAGATATCAAAAACTTCTAAATCTGATAAAGAAGAGAGTTGATAGCAGCAACCTCCACACAATATCTGAAATAAGCAGCGACAGATCTATTAAGGTAGCAGGCTTAGTCTATTCAAAGAATGTCAGAAGGGGCTCTGCTACTGTAGTTTTAGAGGATGAGACTGGTAAAATAGAGGCTACAGCCTTTGACTCTTCAGTCGTGAGGAGCATCCAAGAAATACCTTTGGACTCCTTGGTTGTTGCTACCATATCTTCGGGCAAAAGAAATATTTTCATCATTGAGTCCATAAACCTACCTGATGTACCTGAACACATACCTAACACTTCTAAAAGGAAGATCTACGCCGCTTTAACGTCAGATCTACATGTAGGCAGCAAATTCTTCTTAAAGGATGCCTTCCAAGCGTTCATCAAATGGTTAAATAGACGGGAAGATGAGGTGGCAGCCCGCTTACGCTACCTTCTGATCTGCGGCGATGCTATAGACGGAGTAGGTGTCTACCCCAATCAAGACAAAGAACTGACAATATCTGATGTCACTAAGCAAATAACCGAATTAACTAATCTCTTAGAGCAGATACCCAGCTACATACAGATCTTCATCTGCCCAGGAAATCATGAACCCGTTAGGCAAGCTCAACCTCAGCCACCAATCTCGGGGAGCTTCGCCGAACCCCTTACTAAACTGCCAAATGTCCATCTGCTCAGTAACCCTGCTTGGCTAGAAGTGGAAGGCGTTAAAATATTGATGTATCACGGTAGGAGCTTAGAAGATATTGTAGCAACAACCCCAGGTTTAAGTGTTGAAAGACCTGCTTTAGCGATGAGAAGCCTTCTAAAGGCTAGGCATCTAGCACCTATCTACGGAAGAAGAACACCTATCTTACCGGCTGAAGAAGATCTTCTTGTTATTGAAGAGATCCCAGATATCTTCCATTCTGGGCACGTGCATATACTAGATTCTGAACGCTACAGAGGCTGCCTTCTCATAAACACCGGAACGTGGCAGATGCAAACAAGCTACCAACTTAACATGGGCATAACGCCGACACCAGCAATTCTACCTATAGTTGACCTCTCCACCCTACAAGTTGTAACAATGGACTTTTCTAAACAAGAGACGAAACAACAGGATCTTGAGCAAACACATCCAGAATAAGTGATTTAGGCACTAGAAGCGAAACTTGTTTAGA
Source organism: uncultured Nitrosopumilales archaeon (assembly GCA_964421575.1). Lineage (GTDB taxonomy): Archaea > Thermoproteota > Nitrososphaeria > Nitrososphaerales > JAAOZN01 > JAAOZN01. The sequence goes on along the minus strand of CAYQXI010000064.1, from coordinate 24,066 downwards.
TCGACCATAACGTCCTTTACTTAAAACGTCAGCAGAGATCAAACCTTGCATATCTAACTCAGAGAGTATACCACTAACCCTCCTAGGCGTCAGAGTCTCCACACCAACCCTTTCACTTAAGTTAGTGTATGTCTTATAGATCGAGCCTGTAGTTGGTGTGGTCTCACAACGAACGACAGCTAGAAGAATAAGCTTTGCTTGTAGAGGAAGAACCCGAAGAGCCTCTACCAATCTATCCTGTTCCATCTTCTGAAGAGCAATTCTAATATGCCTCTCTTCGACCCTTTGGGAGCCTTCGCGTTCAGCGACTTCTGCAGAAACCCTCAATAAATCTACCGCTCTCCTTGCATCCCCGTGCTCTGAACCAGCCAAGGCGGCACATAGATTTAACGCAGCATCACTTATACAGCCCTCATTAAAAGCGAGCTTGACACGATCCTCCAATATAAGACGAAGCTCCTCGACTGAGTAAGGTGGGAAGACCATCTCCTCCTCGCCCAAACTACTCAAAACGCGTGGATCAAGAAGCTCTTTAAACCTAAGATCATTAGATATTCCGATCAAAGAAACGCTACCAGGACTTAACATATCATGTGAACGCGTTAACTCGTAAAGAAGATTACCAGATGAATTCTTCGCCAAAAAATCTATTTCATCAAGCACAACAAGCAGATTTAAATTTCCATTCGAGATCTGTGAGGCAACTCGGCTATACGCTTCACCAAGAGATAGACCAGTAAAAGGCAACTTAACACCAACAGCCTCAGCAAGATCCAAAACAACTCTATACTCTGTACCAGCAAGCCTACAGTTAGAGTAACATAAACAAACTGAAAGACTGAGATCTCTGGCTTTCGTAGCCAATTCTTTAAGAACAAGGCGAGCCGTGGCAGTCTTACCTGTTCCAGTCTTCCCATAAAGAAGAAGGTTAGAACAACGTTGTCTGCGAAGAATGGGTGCGACAATCTGCGCAACAGCCGCTATCTGCTCATCCCTAAAAAGAAGCTTAGGCGGAATATAATCAGGTCTTAAAGGCTCAGGATCTTTAACTATTCTAGAACCTTTTGCTGCTCGTGAAAATATAGAATCAAGTAGCCTTTTTTGATCGAGTGATCGCAAATCAACCAACGCGCACACCCCACCACTTCCATAGCAACATAGCACAATTAAGTAATGACTTACTATAGCACACCCGTTAGCCCGTTCTTGATTAAAAAAGGGATCTATAATTACTTTCAGTTTAAAGAAAGTAATAATTAGCTAAAACAAAGCTAACACGCAAAGCGTAGACGAAGAAATAATGTACACTTGAAATATAGGGGTCACCCTCTCTTGTCAACCTCTGTCAACAACCCTATTCTTTCGGGCTTCGTTGACCCCTATATTTCCACTGGAAGCCAATTTTACCCCTTTTTCTCCTGTTAAAGAACGCATAGTGCGACCCCTCTTTTTCCATTGGAAAACATTGAATAACAGCGAACATAATTTCGCACATAAGATGTTAAACAGTGAACCTCTACTACTGATCATCTCCGACTTCCCAATGATCGTTAAATAACAATCTTTAACCAGATTGTTCACAAGTTCACACCTACACAGCTTAAGTCTTTCTATTTGCACTACTTGTTCAGTAGATGCCTAAACGGATGAGGATAGAGTTTACAGACGATGAAGGTAGCAAGTATGTTATTTCGATAGAGGGCACTCTCTCTAAAGAAAAAATGAACAAAATAATTGAAGTATATGAGTTTCTAGGCGGAGAAAAGGTTGAGAGTGAGTTAGACAATGATACGATCTTCTCAAGGGTAGCCAGACTTATAGACGAACAATTTCCAGCTTCCACCTTTACGACATCAGAACTCCAAGCAGCATATGAAGATAAGTACCAACAACACATAAAACTTACAACCATCTCAACATACCTAAACAGATTAGTAGATCGAAGAATATTGAAACGAGTAAGAGTCGGAGCAGGATACATATATCGAAAGATCTCCCTAAACGCTAAGATCCCCAGCCTTAAGAGCAGCCCTACCCTTATCCGAGAGTGAATAAATAAACGGCCTACCCCCCTGCCTATTGAGAAACCCTTTCTCATAAAGCTCTTTAAGCGCTCTCGCAACATGCTCCCTGCTTCGACCGACAACCGCCCTTACCTCCGCAGGCGACTTAGCCCCCTCCTCAACACACCGAAGTATACTTAACTCAAAGTCACCTAACGCTTCCCCCTGTTTTGTGATATCACGTTCCTCATGTAACATCACAACACCCTCTTTTTTGCTTTGAACTACAGGAACCCCAAAACGCTGTCTTAGTTCTTTTTCCACTTGGCTCTCCAAAATATCTAAACGAACTTGAAGATCAACAAGCTTTCCCTCTAACTTGCTTACTCTACGCGAATAATCTTCGGTTATTGCGAGAATTAGGTCATCTGTACCTTCCTTCTTGGTGCCCTTTAGTTTATGGGCTGCTAACGCTAGCGCCGAAATCACTATCGCAGCTATTGCTAATGTAACCTCCAGCATCATTTGATGATATGTGATGGTGATATATGACCTTTACTGTGATATCACAATCAGCCTCGTTATCGTTTCCTCAAGCAGTTCAATCAAGTTTTGTTTTTCTCCGTTTGTGAGTTTCACGTTTTTAATTTGGTTTAGTAAACTAGCCGCTTTGTATAAGGTATTTAGAGTGTCTTGAGGGATTATGCCTAGATACATCAGTAGGAAGATTGTTTTCAGCGTCTTTTTCACTCGCTTACATGCTTGCTTTTTGGTTCTTAGGTAAGAACCCAGAGTCAGATTTTTTCTATCTCTTTTATTAATCCTTTCCTTCAATTTTTCAAATTTTGTCGACCCGTCCAGCTCACAGAGTAGTGTATCTATCTGCGCCTTCGTGAGAATAACTTCTTCTAAGAGATGTTGCAACACGATATCTTTTTCTAAGAGTGGTCGCAGCATTGTTTGCACTTATACAGAACTGTATAATTAAAGTTGCCCTCTGGGGAGTACTAGAATAACAAAATTGCCCTGGAAAAAATTTACGCAAAACGTAAAATATTGCGAGTCACATTTTTCGGAAAAGAAAGGTGATCTTTTTAAAGACAGGAAACAATACTCCAGATCGGCTTGGGGAGACGTAGAAGGAAAGTAATTCGAGTAGTTAAAAGGACCCTACCAAAAGTCTTTGGATGCCCTAACTGTGGAGTCACAGCTGTTAAGGTTCGTGTCCTCGGTCCAAACAAGGCTAAGATTTCTTGCGGTAACTGTAGGCTCACATTAGAGTACGAATATAGTGGAAGAAAAGAAATGATAGATATTTACAATGAGTTTGTAGATCAATTTATGGCGGGTAAGATCAAAAGTGAGCAGAAGATATAAAGTCGAAGAGTATATTAAAGAAAAGATTAACCAACACGGCGCCTTATGTTTCGGGCTCATCGACTCAGAAGGTCTAGCGGAGAGCGAAGCCGCTGAAATCGCAAAGGAAATCGATGAGGCAGGTGTGGCTGCGATCTTAGTAGGCGGATCTACAGCTATGGACCAAATAGAACTAGATAACGTTGTAAAGGCTATTAAGAAGGCAACTAAAAAACCAATTATCCTCTTTCCAAGCAACGTGACAGGAGTGGTTCCAAGCGCTGATGCTATCCTATTCAGCTCTTTACTAAATTCCGAGAACCCCTATTTCATAACAGAAGCTCAAGCTTTAGGCGCACTATTAGTTAAAAAATACAATTTAGAAGCCATACCTACGGCATATCTTATAGTCGGAGAAGGCGGCACCGCTGGATTCGTCGGGAGAGCAAGGGGGATACCTCACTCTAAACCACAAATCGCTGCCATGTACGCGTTGGCTGCACAGTATTTAGGTATGCGTTTCCTTTACTTGGAAGCCGGTTCAGGCGTGACATCACATGTGACATCACAAACAGTAAAGGTCGTACGAAAAGTCTACGAGGGTGTCTTGATAGTAGGCGGCGGGATAACAAAACCTGATATAGCAGCCGAATTGGTCAAAAGTGGTGCAGAGATTCTGGTGATAGGAACTTTGATTGAGTCTAAAGAAGGAAGGGTGGTGTTGAGGGACATCGTGAAGGCTGTAGAACAGGCTGCGAGGGGTTGTGATATCACATAATGTCACAAATAGATAGATTGGTTAAAGGCGCTTTGTCCGATAAACAGAGACAATACTTTACTCAGCTACTTACTTCTTTAGAAAAGATGAGGGAAGTGGCTGCTAGAGCTAGGGCGAGGGGTCTTGACCCGACGACTTCCATAGAGTCTATTCTTGCTTATGATCTGGCAGATCGTGTTGAGCTACTTTTGGGTCTTAAAGTTGGTGAGAGGCTTCGGTCTCTCCTCGAATCTGAAGGAAGTACTGATAGGGCTGCTCTTATCTTGGCCGAAGAGGTCACTTTGGGTAAGTTTGGTTTTTTTGAAAAAGAAGAGGCTTTAGATTGGGGTGTTAGGGTCGGTTTAGCAGTCGTTACTGAGGGTGTAACTGTAGCGCCTTTACAAGGCATTTCTTCTGTGAAGATAAAGAAGAATGAGGATGGATCGAGTTACGCTGCGATCTACTTCGCTGGACCTATACGCTCAGCTGGGGGGACTGAGGCTGCTTTTACTGTCGTCTTAGCCGATCGTTTAAGAACAAAACTTGGTTTGGATCGCTATAGATGTAATGCTTGGGGTGAAGACGAGGTTGGGCGATTTATAGAGGAGCTGCGAATCTATGAGCGTGAAGTAGGCAACTTTCAGTTTAAGGTAAGTGATGAAGATATCCGGTTAGCCATAACTAACTTGCCAGTCGAGATTAATGGGGTTGAAACTGACCCAGTTGAGGTGGTTGTGCACCGCGGGATGAAGAGAATAGAAACAGATCGGGTTAGAGGTGGGGCGCTTAGAGTGCTCAACGACGGTATAATAGGGCGTGGACGGAAGCTAATCAAACTTGTCGAAACACTGTCCATACCTGGCTGGGAGTGGTTAAGCAAGTTAAAAGGAGGTGTGCAGCGTGATGTTGAAGAGTCCAGAGTAGAATCTTCACACTTTCACGAAGTGATCGCTGGTAGACCTGTTCTTTCTTTCCCTAACCGTACAGGCGGTTTTAGACTTAGGTACGGTAGATCTTATAACACCGGTCTTTCGGTGGTCGGTATTCACCCTTCAGTCCCAGTACTACTAGATTATGCTGTGGTTGTAGGTACACAAGTAAAGTTGGATGTTCCTGGTAAAGCTGCTACAGTAACCTTCGTAGACTATATCGAGCCTCCTGTAGTGAAGTTAGTGGATGGTTCGGTCGTTAGGGTTGAGAGTGTAGAGCTGGCAAATCGAATTAGAGAGGGTCTTCAGTCAATTCTTTATTTAGGTGACATCTTGATCAGTTTCGGTGACTTCTTAGAGAATAACACACGCCTACTCCCTTCAGGTTACGTTGAGGAATGGTGGGCGCAAGATCTGAAGAGGCGTATTGAGGAGGTTTACCGGGGTGTTAGTGAATGTAGTAAAGCTGTTGGGTTAGATGAGCAGACGCTTTACGATCTGATAAAACGGCCTGTTGAGACTAAGATCTCTTGCCAAACTGCTTTTTCCCTAAGTGAGACCCTTCATATACCTCTCCATCCAAGATATACATACTTCTGGGACTTTCTGCAGCTGAAAGATGTTCTCAGGCTGCGGAATGCGCTAAAAATTGTTGACGACGCTTGCTACGTCGACTTTGAGGATAAAGATGTGAAGCAGATCTTAGAGGTGCTCGGTGTACCACATAGACGTAGCGAAAAGGGGTGGTTAATTGAGGGCGAGGATGCTGAAGCCCTCAAGCGAACCCTAAGACTGGGCGAAAGATTAGAGGTAACAGGGTGGGAGGATACGCTCCCCTTCCTCTCTAAGTGTGCTGGTGTAGAAATTAGGCGTAAGTCTTCAGCCTTCGTCGGGGTGAGAGTAGGTAGGCCTGAGAAGGCTGTTATAAGGAAGATGAAGCCGCCTGTTCACGTACTCTTCCCTGTAGGTGAGCAAGGCGGTCCTAGGAGAGATCTAGTAGAGGCTGCAAGCAAAGGGAACTTATTTGTGGATCTTATTAATGCTGTCTGCGAAACCTGCGGAACCCCTTCAACTTCAGCGAGTTGCCCAAATTGCGGTTCTGCGGTCAACTTGATTAAGAGCTGTCCTAATTGTGGGCGGTCGTTTAAAGGCGAAGTCTGCCCTATCTGCAGGTTAAGCGGTGTACCTTACAAGACGACGGTTTACCCCATTAAAGAAGTTTTGAAGCGGGCTGAAGAACGGCTGGGTGTTAAAGCGGCTTCGCCTCTAAAAGGTGTTAAATCACTTATGAACTTCACGAAGATCCCCGAAGCCATAGAGAAAGGTATTCTTAGGCAGAAGCATAACCTCTATGTATACAAGGATGGAACGATTCGGTTTGATGCCACTAATGTGGCTCTGACTCATTTCAAGCCGAATCAGATCGGTGTACCAGTAGAACGTCTGAGAGCGCTTGGTTATGATGTCGATATATTTGGTCGTCCTCTTGTTGACGGGGAGCAGATCGTCGAGCTTTTTGTTCAAGATGTAATCTTGCCAATAAATGCTGCTGAACATTTATTGAATGTAGCAAGATTTATCGACGAATTGTTAACAAAGTTTTATGGGTTAGAAGCTGTTTACAACTTTAAGTGCAAAGATGATCTTATTGGCTGTTTGATCGTAGGGCTTGCTCCACATACTTCAGTTGGCGTTTTAGGGCGAGTAATCGGCTTTACTAACACACAAGTATGTTATGCACACCCATATTGGCATTCAGCAAAGAGGCGTGATTGTGACGGGGACGGTGACAGCATTATGTTACTACTTGATTTGCTCCTAAACTTCTCTAGAGAGTTTCTGCCTGAGCAGATAGGCGGTTTAATGGATGCGCCCCTGCTCTTACAACCCATGATACTTCCAAAGGAGCTTCAACGGCAAGCCCATAACTTTGACTGTGCAGCAGAATACCCACTCGCGTTCTATGAGGCTACTCTTAGAAAGGAGATGCCGCAGAATGTTTTGGATCTTATCGACGTTGTGAAGAAAAGGTTGAATAAAAAGGAGCAGTATGAAGGGCTTTACTTTACACACTACACAAACCATCTAGAGATTGGTAGACCAAGAAGCGCCTACTCTACACTAAAAACCGTGACCGAAAAAGTGGAGAAACAGGTTGAGTTGGCTTCGTTGATTAGGGCTGTAGATCCGGCACTAGTTGTCTCATCAGTGCTTAAAACTCATCTATTACGCGACATACAAGGCAACTTGAGCGCATACACAACTCAGAAGTTCAGATGTAGAAGATGTGGCGAAAGTTTCAGACGCCTACCTTTACAAGGCATCTGCCCTGTTTGTGGAGATGTGCTTCTAGCCACAGTAAGCAAGAACTCCATTGAAAAGTATGTTGGTTTAGCCGCCAGGCTGCTAAATAGATTTGACGTCGAAGAGTATTTGAAGATGCGATTTGACGTATTAATGAGAGAGTTGGAGGAGCTTTTTGGAACTACCCGAAATGGTGTGCAAGCAGATTTACTTTCCTATATATCTTCTGCGTAGCCCTTATCTTATCTTAATATAGGCGTATGCTTCTCTTTCGCTATCAAAGGCGTAATGAACCTTTTGATAATTCATTCTAAATGCTCTAATTTTTTCACGTACAACCAGCGGCTCCGCTTTATCTAAAATAACCATCTTCATAAAGTCGGCGATCTCCTCCATTTCCTCCTCTTTCATACCTAACCTTGTTACCTCAGAAACCCCTAATCTAAGCCCCCCAGGATGCATATAGTTTCGACCAGCTTTAACGTCACCAGGAATAAGTTGTCTATTGACTATGATATTACATTCTTCTAGCTTCTTCTCTAAAGTTCCTCCGTCTCCATACTCTGTGACGTCTAAAACTATTTGGTGAGAACTAGTAAACCCTTTTTCAGCGCCAAGAACTTGAAAACCTCTGTTGTAAAGCGCCTGCGCCAACGCCTTTGCATTTCTAATGACTTGAGCCGCGTAGGCTGAACCGAACTCTAGCATCTCAGCAAACGCTATCGCTTTTCCAGCCATATGATGGAGATGGTGATTACTTGTCGTCCCTGGGAAGACCGCTTTTTTAATCTGCTTAGCGAACTTTAAAAATGAGACTATGGTTCCGCCTTGAGGACCAAAGAGTGTCTTATGTGTGCTTAGGGTCATCACGTCCGCACCTTCTCTTAACGGATCTTGAAACTGCCCACCAGCTATCAAACCAGCTACATGTGCCGCATCATAGCAGACCAACACATCGTGCTGGTGAAGTATGTCAGATAGTTCCTTTACAGGTTGAGGGAAGAGAATGAGACTTCCGCCAAGCATAGCAAGCTTAGGTTTTTCACCTCTCTTAATCATCGATTCGATTTCTTTTTTCGCTTCATCTACATCGATGTTCATTTCGTTCTTATTGAAAGGCAAGTATTCAACTCTCAAGCCGTGAACTAAACCAGCTGTGCCGAAGAGTTCCTTTCTCCCCATAGATATGTGACCGCCATTAGGTATCGCTAGAGTGAGCATAATGTCATTCGGTTCTGTAAAGGCTGAATACACAGCAAGGTTAGCACACACACCAGAAACTGGGCGAACATCAGCAAACTCAGCCTTAAAGAGCATCTTCGCGAGCTCGATGCAGATATTTTCGACTTGATCTATATAGACACAGCCAGCATAAACTCTTTCACCAGGCCAACCTTCAGCATATCTGTTGCCGAAGTCACTTACTATAGCTTCCCGAACCGCTGGAGAAGGAACATTTTCGCTAGCGATAAGTGGTATGCATTCGGAGAACCATCGATGATGCTCCTTAAGAAGCCTTAAGACCTCACTATAATAGTGGAAGGCTGTACCGCTACTCAAGTTGCTCAGAGACAGCCTTAGCTAAGCAGCTATTTTAAACATTGTTCTAAACAACTCAGAACAAACTGTTTTGGCGAGTAGGGTTTCCTCTTCGTGCAAATGTCACTTCTTTTCAATACGTAAAAATGTCCTTCCTTCTAAATGAATAAGGTTTTAAATTGGGGGCAATTCCCGTGCTTAGCTAGTAGCTTTGTTTCATTTCTTGCATCCTTCAAAAAGGTGCCCAAGAACTAGGTAGGTCTAAGATGTAGTAAGTGAGCTAAAATGAGTCCTGAATCCAATTAACAATGCAACTCCCTTCGCATATCTCTGGGTAAGCGGCTCTTATAGAAAGTTGCGGCTCCAAGAAGATTTATTCGGTAAGATTATAGGTAGAAGTTGTTGCCTCCTTTTAACTAGAACTTAGTATCTGTTCTATTAGAGCCAGATCACTTTCGTGCGGCATTGGAATCCCTGTGACTTTTGAGGCTCTTTCAGTAAGAGCAACTAGGTTACTTCTGTCGAGTAGATCTAAGCGAAATCTTCTTGAGCCAGCCATCAGCTGCTGCAACCCTGTCCTAATCCTGTCATAAAGGTAGCTGTAGAGCCCAACGGCTTCCCAAGGTATCTTATCAAATGCTTCACGATACCTCTCTCTTAATTCGGCTGAGCAGCGAAAGAACCTTTCAGGGGTTGAACCATACTCCTCTGCGAAGCTTCTAGGTAGCCTACCTTCCCTAGCCAACTCCACATAGTATCTAGCCTTCATTACCGCTGTAATAGGCGCTCTTCCCATAACTACACCTTTAACTAAGGGGCCGTCTCCAAAGTTGCTTAGTGCTATCGCCTTATAGATCTGGCTCTCCTCTATGAAGCCACCAGCCATAACGATGTCTGGCACAAAGAAGCCTCCCTTCTTTAAAGTTCGAGCGCAGCGTAATATTATTGCTTCAAGATAGACCGTAGGTATACCCATTTCGTCCATCATCGAAACAGGGCTCATACCAGTTCCCCCACCCGCTCCGTCAAAAGTTACGTAATCGAATCTGGCTTGCGAAGCAATCTTTAATGTATAAGCGACTGCAGCAGGCCTATATGCACCAGTTTTAAGCCCAACTCTTTTTGCACCATGACTTCTTAACCACTCTACATCCTCGATAACAGCGCTTCCATCTATAACCCCAACTCGGCTGTGTCTTTCAAATGAATCAAAGAGCTTCTGCTTGAACGCCTCTTGAACAGCTGGATCCTCTGGGTCAGGTATAACTACGTAACCTCTCTTCTTTAACTCGATGGCATGATCCAAATCTCTAACCCTGATCTCTCCTCCTATAGCCTTTGCACCTTGCCCCCACTTACGCTCTATCGAGTTAACCTCGAGCTTTGATAATGCGTAAACGTCTACACCTAATCTCTGATCCTCGACATTGGTTTGAATTATCACATCACCATACTCTCCATCGTAGAAGGATCTGTAGGTTTCTACTCTCCTCTTGAGCTCCTTTGAATAAGTTAACTTCCCGTTTGTTATCTGCGCGTCTGGATCCACACCACAGACATTTTCACCGATTATAATGGCGATTCCGGATATAGCAGCACCTATAGCCAACCCATCCCAGTTCAACCTAGCGACATCTGTAGACCCGTAAGCACCTATGAGGATGGGAAGCTTTAAGCTGATACCTCCGATAACCATCTCGGTTGATGCTGCTGGGAAAAGCATCTTATCCGGATTCTGCTCTATACCATTCACCCCTAAAAGTTCAGCTTGGATATTAAAGTGTGACCAATCAAGACCAAAGTCCTTTAGCGCTCCTGCGGTACTGTAGCCAAAATACTTTGGTTGTGGGTATAGCACTTCTCTACCTCGAAACGCTGCTAAACCTATCTGGCAGAGTGTTGGACAATCATATATACAAATTGGACACATTCCGCTCATACTGCTCGTATCTTTTACCCTTGTAAGGGTACCTGTAGTTGATTTTGCATTAAGATACGAGGAATTCGGTAAGACTCGTTCGGGCATCGTCTTAACCCTTCAACTTAAAACTATATATATTGTGATTACAAAATTTAAGCGCAAGCATATCCACAAATAGTCCAAACAACCAATTTAGCAGCGCATAAAAGTACACAAACAGTTAAAGTGAATAACCCCATCATCTTAACACTGGTAAGCAACATTAACTACTTAAAGATGAGCAGAAAGATATTTTAATCTCTTCTTCGGTGCTGTTCTGGTTAGGTGTAGGCGGATGAGTCAGAGTAAAAAGAAGCAGGCCCCTCTTCCAGCTTCAAGTGCTGGGCTTCTTCGCTTCTTTGAAGATGAAACTAAAGGTATTAAGATTAGACCTGAACTTGTTGTTGGTATGGCCGCGGCGTTGATCGCTATATCCATCTTGATTCGAATAATACTTCCTGCGTGATAAAAGGGGCCCCTATTGGAAGCTGTTGCCAATCTTCAGAGGCGGTATAGCCTATTATTTAGACTACCTTCCACCAGAGCCTCTGCTGTAATAAGTGTAATTTGTGTCGTAGTGCTTAGCCTTCTACCCGCCTTTCCAACAACTTTATCAGCCGTTGTATACCTTCTACCTACTTCACTAACCTTCCTACTGATCTCCTTTTTGGTGGAGAGAGCACTACTCACCAACTACCCTGTAGCTACTTTAAGGCGGCTGATGGCGATATCCTATGTTGCAAATAGTTGCTGGATCATGTTGGCGTTAGTAGGTTTAGTGATCTCTCCTTTGCTACCCACTGCTTTCTCTACATTATTTGTCTTAGGCTTCTTTGTTACCATAGCTTTTCGTCTGTTGATCTTTGTTACAGCGATATGCGGTGGTGCTCTTAAAGGTGTGGTTGCAGCAACCCTTCAACCTCTCATACTTTTCATATCATTCTACTTTTTAGCACAAAATCTTATACCAAGTAACCCAACACCATTCATCTTAGGTTGCCTTTTCGTCGTCTCTGTCGGAATCTATATTGTATTAGTTGATAGAGCAACCGGCGATAAAACTCTTACATCTTTGAAGATGCTCCGAGCCTTCCTAGAGGCTTGGGCTGCTGATAAACCGGATCTCTTAGAGCGTTTAATAGAAGAAAGGAGTGAAGAGGCTCAGATCAAGACTTATATTCTTGAATTCTCCACCAATCACACCAACCCAGCTCTCATAATTTCTGATGTACACCCGGGGCCATTTGCTAATGTTGGTAGCAGTAATATACCTTTCGAAATACAGCAGTGGTTGTCGGCTAAATGTAAGCCATTAATTCTACATAGCTTTTCAAGCCACGACTTAAACCTCCCCTCAAAGAAGTATGTTGAGCTACTTCTCAAGAGTTTAGATCACTATAAGTCGGTTAATAGTTCTAAAGTTTGCACGGAATTTCTAACTGAAACTCATGGCAGAGCTACAGTAAATGGCATCGCCTTTGATGGGACTGCTTTGCTTACGATAACTCTTGCGCCAGAGGGTATGGAGGATTTCCCACGATATGTAGGTGAGAAGATTAGAGCTGAGGCAATGGAGCTAGGTTTCCGCGATCTGATAATCGTTGACGCCCATAACTCGCAAGGAGAAACCAACAGTACATCTGAACTTAATGACATAATAGAAGCTTCAAGGAAGCTCCTTCGAAGACTCCGCACTTCTCCAAAATATCCATTTAAAGTAGGCTTCAGCCACTCTTCAGAACTTAACCTTAGATTTAAGCAAGATGTGGGTGCTGGCGGCATAGGTGTGTTGCTCTTTGAAGTAGGAAGCAAAAAATTTCTGCTAGTTGCTGCAGACGCTAATAACGCAGTTAGAGGTTTAAGAGAAAGGTTAGTCAATGATGTGAAGATCGATGGTGTTAAGGTTGTTGAGATTTGCACCAGTGATACACATTCCGCTTCTGGTAAAGCCCGCTCACCAATAGGCTACTCGCCTCTAGGTGAATTGACAGGAGTCGATGGAATAGTAAACGCTGTTAAAGAGTTAGCCAAAAAAGCTGAAGAGAGGTTGGCAGATGCGACACTTAACACCAAATTAGCATACGCTCAAGTAAAGGTGATGGGCGAAAAGATTCTGAACGATTTTTCAAAGATTTTTGATAAAGCGTTTAAAGTGACGAAGATCGGAGGTAAGATCCTTCTTATCGAGCTCTTAGCAATTATAGTTGCAGCAGTCCTTGCTTAGCAGATCCCCGCATCCCACTGATACTTCGCATGCGCTAAAAGCTGCGCCAACCTAACAGGCTCAGGTATGGCACCCTGTAGCGTAAATTTATCTAAAATCCGCACGGCTTGCCTTTCATCTACACCAGCGGTACGGATATAAAGTGTTGCACCTGTCTTTATCTCCACTTTTTTCCGACCACCTATCTTATGGTACTGTTGAAGTTTTTGCTGCCAATTTTGTGGAAAGTGGTGTTTAATATGTTGCTCTAACCCTTCTGATTCCTCAAAGGTTAAGCCTATAACTGGCACACCAGTCTCAGCATAAACTCTATCTATATCGATGATATTAAATAGGCTTATTACGACCCCGCGAAGCATAATCACATTTATGTCATTACGCCCAAGCCTATAAAACATACCGATCACAGCGTCGGTAGCGTCATCACCACCTAAGGTTGCTGAGCCGAATACGAAGCCGTCAACAATCAGATCCGCGCGCATAACTACACCAGCCAAACAAGACCGCTCCAACACACCTACACGAAAACTCTCTGCTATACCAAGCGCCCTTATACCTCGCTTCTCAACTTTAATACGCAAACCTCTGAAGAAAATATGAAAAGGGAAGATGCACATAAACGTATCTATAAGCATATTTAGCCGAACCCTCTAACAAAAAGGCAGAAAATTGGCTGAAAAACGGCAAGAAGAGGATATAGTCTACAACTTACGAGGCAAGACGCTTAAAGTCTATCTCCACCTACTAAGTAGTGATGAGCCTGTTGGGGTAAGAGAGGTTCAGCGAAGATTAGGTTTTTCAAGTCCCAGCTTAGCACTCCATCACCTAGAAAAGCTTCTAAACTGGGGGCTCGTTGAAAAAGATAACTATGGTAGATACCGTGCCGTGAAAAAAGTTGATGTCGCTATCCTCCAACCCTTCACAAAGATAGGCCGCTTCATGTTACCTAGATTTACTTTCTACGCAGCATTCTTTACGACATTAACCATAGCATACATAATCCAGCACCTAAGCTCAGCTGACGTTTATGCCCTCGTTTTCGGCTTAGCTGCTACAGCTGCCTTCTGGTTCGAAGCGTTTAGAACTTGGATAAAAAGGCCGTTCTAAACTTTAGAAATAATAGGGGATTTGGTGCATCTAACTATGCAGTTGAATCAATCTAAGCTCTGGCTTCATATCGCACTAGGTATAATCTTAGCGCTAGCATTAACTACCACAATAAATCTCTTAATGACAAAATATGAGTACGAGATTAGCTACGAGCAACTAGTAAGAGCTCCAGAAACAGAAAGTGCGAAGCAAGCTACCAGTTTTGACACTAAGCTGACTGTAGAATACATCTGGCAGCACCCTTCTACACTATATACAGTAATCTTTGGCGTCTTTATAGCTTTCCTTTTAGCCTCATTAACCTACATAATTCTAAACCATATGTTAGGTAAAGATTGAGGTTCTGAAGGAAAAATTTTTCTAATAAATCCAAACTTTTACTCAAATATTTGTCAACTTTAGGTTCAAATAGGTAAGTTAAAGTCTTCTTTAGCCGTATTCAAGACCACGTGTGTATTTGTCCGTTCGATATATGGCATCTTCAGCAAACTTTTGGTGAAGTTGCTTAAGCTCTCTCTATTCTTGAACTTTGCTATAACTATAGCATCTGTCTCTCCTGTGACGTCATATACAGCGCATACACCCGGCATCTCAGCTATGCTCTTTTCCACCTCAAGTAGCTTACCCTTAGAAACTACAATTTCCGTCACAACTGTTATATCATAACCTAGTTTGCTATAGTCTATGATCGCTGAATAGCCTTTTATAATCTTCGCCGCCTCAAGCTTCTTTATTCTAGACAGAACCGTACCTACAGCTACACCTATCTTTTTGGCAACCTCCCTATAAGAGCGCCTCGCATCCTCAAGATATTCTTTAATTATCCTTTTATCAATATCATCTAGCTCCAAATCAAAAGAAAAAGAAATGAACCTTACTTATAAATATGTTTGAAACACAGATTCTAGACAAACGTTCAGCAAATAAGCAGATAAGTATAAATATGTCGCAATTAGACCATCAATCCATAGTTATATGGCGATTAAAAATGGAGGAAAAAGATTACACGCCTTTGACACCCGAAAAAGTCCTCACCTCAATTAAGGAAACCAAGGTCAGGTTTATTGATTTACAGTTCACAGATCTGGTGGGTAGGCTGCAGCACGTAACGATACCCGCTCGAATGCTGGACATAGACTCCTTTAAAGTTGGTGTACCTAAATTAGACGGCTCCTCAATAAGAGGGTTTGTTGATATTCACGAATCTGACCTCCTATTAGTCCCAGACCCAACGACCTACGCTCTCCTTCCTTGGTACGGCGAGGAAATCAAGACCGCCAGACTCATCTGCGATATCTACCGTGGCTTTGGCGTAGGCCGCCTAGCTTGGGATCCTAGAGCAATAGCTCAGAGGGCTGAAGCTGAGCTAGTTAAACTAGGCTACACCACTTCATATTGGGGTCCTGAGGTTGAATTTTTCGTCTTTGACAAAGTCGTTTGGGATACGCTTTCACCCTACAAAGGCCAAAGCTACTCGATTGAATCGAGGGAAGCTGCATGGAGTAGCTCCGGCTACCCTATACGCTTCAAAGAAGGCTACTACCCCGCGCCTCCTCAAGACACACTTATGGTATTCAGAAGCGAATGTGTAAGGATTCTAGAGGATTACTTTAATGTTAAATGTGATGCTCACCACCACGAAGTCGCTACAGCAGGGCAATGTGAGATCGATATACTCTATGACACTTTAACTAGATCTGCGGATAATGTGGCTACTTACAAGTATGTTGTAAAGAATGTGGCTGTGCAGCATAATATGGTTGCGACGATGATGCCAAAACCAATATTCTCAGATAACGCTTCAGGTATGCACGTGCATATGAGCATCTGGCGGGATGGTGTAAACCTATTTTATGACGAGAGAGACGAGTATGCTGAATTGAGCCAGCTCGCAAGGTATTATATAGGTGGCCTATTGGAGCACGCCGAAGCCCTATCGGCGATAGTATCACCAACAACAAACTCTTACCGAAGACTTGTACCAGGATATGAGGCGCCAGTATATGTGGGTTGGAGTAGAAGCAACCGATCAGCGACCGTCAGAATACCTGTGTATGAAAAGGGTTCTAAAAGCGCTGCTAAGAAACGTATCGAATATAGGCCGCCAGACCCATCAGCCAACCCCTATCTCTGCTTCGCAGCTCTACTAGCAGCTGGACTTGATGGTATAAAGAAGAAGATCGAGATAGGTGACCCTCTAGATGAAAACATCTATAAGCTGACGCCTGAAAGAAGGCGTGAACTCGGCATAAGAGAGCTTCCCGGAAACCTAAAAGAGGCAGTGGAAGCATTAAAAAGCGACCAAGAGTTCCTAAAACCCCTCTTTCCAACTGAGGCGATTGAACGCCTCATAGAGATCGAATTAAAAGAATACTTCGAGGTCTCCATGCGACCACACCCCCACGAATTCTACCTCTACTTCGACATCTAGCGGTAATTGTTAAATAATTAGTAAGAAGTTGCTAAGGTTTAGGCTAAGGCTCTTCGTCAACATTCCACGGCTCTATGTATGTAGGTCCTTCCATCCACTTACGCTAAATTTTGCTTTCAAGTTCTTTTAATGTTTCTGCGAATAATTCGAAAGTCTTGTCTAGCAGTTCTTTCGTTATTATGAGCGGAGGCATAAACCTTATTACTTGACCATACCTGCCGCACATTAACATAAGCACACCCTTTTCCTTCATCTTTTGTATAAGCCACACCATCTTCTCTATATCCATAGGCTTTTTGCTTTCCTTATCTTTAACGAGCTCCACACCTATCATAAGACCCAGTCCTCTAACTTCGCCTACTATTTTGGAATTCTTCTCAAACTCTTTAAGCTTCTTCATAAAGTATTCGCCCAGCTCTGCAGCTCTTTTCTCAAGCTGGTACCTTCTCATAAGCTCTATATTCTTTATAGCAACTGCGCATCCCAAAGCATTTCCAGCAAATGTAACAGGCTGCGCCGCTTTAGGCAGCATATCCATTATTCTTTTTAATCCTGCAACAGCAGCAACAGGGAAATCTCCCCCGAGCGCTTTTCCTAGATTCAATAGATCTGGTGTAAGACCCCAATGTTCGATGGCAAACCACTTCCCCGTCCTACAAAATCCTGATTGTACTTCGTCATCTATAAAGATTACATCATTTTCCCTGCAGACCTTTAAAATCCATCTTACGAATTCGCCTGGAGGAACTATATATCCTCCCTCCCCTTGGACTGGTTCCATTATTACTGCTGCAGGTTTATCTATGAGGCCGGTGCCAGACTTTGTTATTAACTCCTCAACGTATCTGGCGCATTCCAAGTCACACTCTGGGTACCCTTTTTGCCCAAAAGTACATCTATAACAGTAAGCATATGGCGCGAAATATACGCCTGAAACCAAAGGTGGTATTCCTTTTTTATACTCCTTATTTGTCGTTAATGTTAATGCTCCCGTAGTTATGCCGTGGTACCCTCCTTGGAATGCTATTATTTCCGCCCTTTTAGTGAACCAGCGCGCAAATTTAAGAGACATCTCAGCCGCATCGCTACCACTCATAGCAAAGGCAGCTCTCATATTATTCTTCATTTCACCCGGAACAACTTTAGACAACTCTTCCAGAAGCTTTAGACGCTGCGGATTCGGCATATCAGCTGTATGCATGAGTTTTTCGGCTTGAGATTTTATTACTTCAACAACCTCAGGATGGTTATGGCCCACCGCGTTTACGGCAACACCAGCTGTCATATCGATAAAAATATTCCCATCAGGGTCGACTATAGTTGCACCTCGAGCTTCACTCCACACAAAAGGATTCACATATGGTGCTAATACCGTAACCGTCTCAAGTTCGTAGATTTTATTCAAAATCTCTTTAGCTTTTGGTCCAGGTATTTCTTTAGAAACTATTTTTGGTGCCTCAAGATAAGACAGCTCACCTATTTCTTCCTCTAACGTGTCCATAACATATCAGCCGGTTATGTTTTACCTCTTTTATTTTTAAAAAGATTTCGTTTGGATTATGCGGGTGAGATAGAGCAATGGTCTAAACTTCTTTCGCGGTGATGTTGACGTTCTTAAGGGGTTGATGGCCTATCTTCTACACTTGTAAGTCTCCCTATTACGTCTGTTATATTCTTACTCTGAGATCCGTGTATTTTTTTACAGCTGTTCTTCTCTATTCACCTTATTGTGCCTCTCAGCTTCTTTAGTATGAGAAGCGCTATGACCGCTCCAACGGCGCAATAAACCACACCAGTTTCAAGTATCGTTACGTCACCGAAAGGCGGCGCTGTGGAGAAATACAGGAACACAACAGCTATTATCAGAGCCACTACTGTGATTATGGGAAACCTTCTTGGACCACCTGCATAGAATGGCCTTGGAGTATCAGGCTGTTTTCGCCTCAGTAAGAGCAGATCTACTGCAAAGAAGATGTACGTTACCATAAACACGAAACTGGTGAGCAAAGCTAGGAAGAAGGGTGCGTCTGTCCCTAGGAAAGCTGCTGCTGAACCTATTACTATTAGTATTAGGACATAAAGCGTGAGTATCCCTCCCCAAGGCGTTCTAAATTTAGGATGTAACCAAGCAAACAGCTTAGGTAACTCTTTTTCTCTACCCAAATCATAAAACATTCGGCTAATACCAGCTATGACCGCGTTTAGCGTCGTCCCTACAGCGATAAATGAAATCACCGCAAACCAAGCTACCCCTGCTATACCAATGAGGTATTCAGCCGCACCTATATGAGGTGGAGGGAATCCTGTTAGAAGTGTATCTTTTGGAACCGAAGCTGCCCACGAGAGTCCCGTAAATTGTTGTATGGCAAAAATCGTTATAAACGCTGAGATTATCGCTAACGGTATTGTCCGCTGAGGATTTTTCACCTCTTCTGCGAGAGAAAGATTAATTTCTGCACCTACAAATAGCCATACACCCATTAAACTCAAGGCGAAAACGCTTATGGGTCCTTCTGGGGTACCGTAGAGCGTTGAGCTCGGCGGGCTGAGAAATGTCTCAGATAGGTACTCATAATTTGGATGCCCTATCGTAAAGCCTATCACACCTAACCCTATGTATGATGCAATCATAATTATTACCGCAGCCAATTGTGCCTTTCCAGCTATATCCACTCCCAGTAGGTTAGTTATTGTAAAAATCGTTAAAATTATGAAAGCCCAGATGTACCACGGGAGTACTGGCCAGACGTATTCCATTATAAGTCCTCCTAGCGTAGATTCAGCAGCAAGTCCAAACATATCCTTGAATCCAAACCAATATCCTATTAGTGTGCTACCCGGCCTACCCATCGCCATTCTAGTGTAAGCTACCACTCCGCCAGCACTAGGGTATAGGGTCGCTAATTCGCTGTAGACTAAGCACATAATAATGGCGAAGCATAGAGCTATTAGCTGCACCCAGGTGAATCCAGCCCCCAAATCTCCAAATCCGTATCCTAACACCATGAGAGTTGTCGAACAAACAATCAACCCGAGCATCATCGACCAAGTTTCCCAGAAACCCAATACCCTTTTGAGACCTACTTCCTGGTCTGGCATATCCTACGATGCTTCGCCTTAATTATTTAAGACTTTCCATTTAAAGAATAAGGGGTTGCAGACAGTGATATTCTTTGTTCAAAATGTTTTGAAAGCTTTTTCATGAATTTTTTAACTTCTCCCAATCATCGTACAGACGGCACGGATTTTTCCTCTTTGGGCTTCGCTGAGCAGAGGTAACCCACAGGCGTGGAATAGGTGAGTTAGTGTCCTCCATAGTATCATTTATTGGATTCTGCTGAATCTGGTCTTAGTGGAGACCAGTGTTCGTGTATTATGTACCACTTGTCGTTTCGCTTTAAAAAGACGAAGGTGACCCTTGATGTGGATTTGAATGGTCTTCCATTATAGACTACATCATAATGTATATAGAAGGTAGCGACCGCTGTGTCGCCAAAGACTTTGACCTTAAGATCCTTACAACGCATCTTAAATTCACCCTTCCAAGACCCGATCAGATCAAAGTTGTGGATAAGGGAAGATTTGTAGTCGCGTAGAGTGTAAGGTGGGAAGTCGTCAAAGGCTGTGAACTCTTTTTCAAGCCTAAGCGCGATTAAGGGTTGAAGATTTTTATGTTCTATCCACTCAAAGAGGTCCAAAACCTTTCTCTTGATCTTTTCCACATCTGACGCTTCTCTTCTAGTTTTCGTTTCGCGCTTGTCTTCCACTTTAGTTGTTTCTGCTCTGGGTTTACCTACAAGTTTCTCGACTTCCTTCACACATAAATTTTCATTTACTATGATCCTAGCCATCGCAAGTCTCTCTGCCGGATCCTTAAGTCTTAGAAGTATCCTTGCTTGCCTCTCTGTTAGTGACTGGAGTAAACGTATAACCTCAGGGTCCTTCGTCTGCTCTTCTGTAAAAAGGTCGAGCATAGCGATATGTTGAGCCACATACGCCTTACTTCTACCGATGATCTTAGCAATCTCCTCATAGCTTCGATTAAATTCTGTATTCAACCTATAGAAGATTCTCGCCTTCTCATATGCAGTAAAGTCCTTTCGCTCAAGGTTCTCTATAAGAGCCATAACGAGCATCTCCTCCTCTGAAGCAGTAACCACCCTAGCCCTAATCTTCTCCCAACCAAGAAGCTTAGCAGCAGCAACCCTCCTATGCCCATAAATCAGCTGAAACTTATCGCTAGATGAAGGGTGAACTCTAACAAGCACATCCGCAAGCTGCCCATACTTACTCATAGAGTCAGCAAGCTTATCCACCTCAACGCTCTGATCTAACCTAGCAGCATAGGGGTTAACTTCGATCTTATTTAACGGAACCAGTATTGGCCTATTCTCATTATCCTTGCTACTCAACAAGATCGTTCACCAGGGTGAACAAGTCCTAAAATAAGTCTATCGATAACGAGTCGAAAACATTATCTGCTGTGTTTGGAAGATTTAAAAATCATCGACCGAATAGGTGTAATTCTGAGAAGATAATGCACCTTTTTGCAAGGTATATGAATGATCTCCCCTATTCTTTCTTATGAGGCAAGTGAAGTCCATATTTTTGCCAAGATTATCCGTAAATACCCTTAAGTGTTATGTAAGATAGCAAGAGCGGTAAAGGTAAATTTATAAATTATAAGGGTTGCTGGTTATGTGATTGATAGGTGAACAAGAATGAAAATTCTCCTAATTTCAAGAAAGGAAGTTGAAGAAATTCTCTCAATGAAAGAAGCGATGGAGGCTGTAGAAGTTGCCTTCAAATACAAAGCGCTAGGAAAAGTTCAGATGCCGCCGAAAACTTACGTAATGTTTCCGAAAGGAGATTTTAGGACTATGCCTTGTTATATTCCTGATTTTGGTTTTGGTGGGGTTAAGATAGTTAATGTTCATCCGGAAAATCCTGTAAAATATAAGCTACCGACCGTAATGGCATTAATAATTCTTTTAGAACCAGAAACGGGTAAGCCGTTAGCCATTATGGATGGTACGTGGATCACTAATATAAGAACTGGTGCTGCGGGGGGTATAGCCGCAAAATATCTTGCAAGAAAAGCTTCAAAAATTATTGGGATGGTTGGTGCCGGGACTCAGGCAAAAACCCAACTCTTGGCTCTAAACGAGGTTTTTGAGATCGAGGAAGTCAAAGTTTACGCAAAGCCTTTAGAAACATGTGAAAAATTTAAGAAGGATCTGGCTTATCTCGGTCTAAATATTTCGATTAAAGAGAAAGCTGAGGATGCTGTTAGGGGTTGTGACATCTTAGTTACAACAACACCTGTAACTCAACCTATAGTTATGAACGAGTGGGTTGATGAAGGTATGCACATCAATGCTATAGGGGCTGATGCTCCTCTTAAAGAAGAGCTCGATCCGAGGATTCTGAAGAGAGCGAAGATTGTGGTCGATGATATTGAGCAAGCAAGCCACTCAGGTGAAATCAACGTTCCTATATCAAAAGGAATAATCAGCAGAGATGAGATCTATGCTGAGCTAGGTGAGATTATAGCTGGAAAAAAGGCGGGGAGGGTTGCTGACAGCGAGATAACAATCTTCGACTCTACCGGCTTAGCGATTCAAGACATAGCCACAGCAACAACAGTCTATGAAAAAGCTAAAGCCCACGGCTTAGGCTCAGAAGTCGAGCTACTTTAGCTGATCTACCAAGCGCTGAAACGAAAGCAAAGACCTCCCGCTGAAAAGCCAACTACATCACATAAAATAATACAACCGTCTACAACTAACTAAAGATATTTACCATAAGACTACAAACAACCTCTTCTCCACTAAGTTCAGCAGAATCAAACATCAAAATAAAACCTTATTCGCAACCCACTCATAAACCATATTCTCGTTTCTTAACATACATATTACAAAGCGTTATCAGCAAGAACTCTTTGTAAGCTAACCAGCTTACAAAAATGCTTATAGTAAATACTATTGAGAAAATAAGAGGAAGGAAACAGGGAGGCTAAGTGCATGAAGAAGATAGTAATCTTCCCGCTGTTTATCGTTATTTTTCTAGTCGGGTTTGGTGTAGGCTTTATTGTAGAGCCGAGCTTTGAAGCAGAAACTCAGAAGAGTTTGTTTGTTTACTGGGGGGCTGCGACCAGGGTGCCCGCTCTTGAGATAATAGATGCCTTTAAGAACGCAACGGGCGTAAGGGTTGATGCTACGTTCGGCGGTTCCGGTCCGCTTCTCTCCGCTTTAGAGTTGAGTAAATCTGGAGACCTCTTCTTAGGTGTCGGCACATTCTCTGAGATGGAGATGGCTGTTGAAAAGAATTTGGTTGATGCATCGAGCATCCGTAGAATAGCTTACTTGGTTCCGGTGATATTTGTTCAGAAAGGCAACCCGAAGAACATCACTAATCTCGAGGATCTAGCTCGCTTAGATGTGAAGTTATGCTTGACAGATCCAACATATGGTGTAGGCTTATTCATTAAGGAGATTTTGGAGCGCAATGGGTTGTGGGATAAGATTAAAGGCAGATTTGTAGAAGTAAGAAGTGGGGAAGAGGCTGTAGCAAACGTTATCTTAGGAAGTGCCGATGCAACAGTAAGCTGGCACGTTTTCTATTACCCGAATAAAGAGAAAGTGGAATTAGTTTGGATTGACCCGAGCCAAATAGAGGCTTCCGCTATTCCAGCAGCTATCACCGTCTACACAAAGGATAAAGTGTTAAGTGAGGCTTTCCTTAGTTTTCTGAACTCTAATACAGCCAAAGAAATCCTGGCAAAGTACGGATATATAACCACCGTTGAGCAAGGAGTAAAGCTCACACCATACTCAAAGAGTTGGTGGATACAACAGATAGAAAAAGCCGAGTAAAAGATCAAGAATCTGGTGGTGAACACCTATGCTCATAGAAGAACTTAGAGAAAGGTGGTGGAAGAGGGTTAAAGAAAACGGCTTGGAGAACACTATAGTTAAGGTGAGACGTCTAAGCCCAGCAGAAGCAATAGGTAAACCAGCACCAGCAAGAGACTTCCCACTAAGAAGAGGACAAGAAGTCTTGCTCCAAGCAGAGCTCAAAGGCTTTTCCGGACAAGCATTTACAGACGAGCCTCCGACCTATTTCGAAGGCGACCTGCAATCCGTCTATAACCTAAGCTTAAACACTAATAGGAACAGATCTATATTTATCGCATCGGCAAATGCCACATACAAATATTTGGGTCTTATCACCAACACCGCACATTGCAAAGATAAGGGTCCAGAAATTTGTGCCAAGGAAGCCGCTCAATACCTTTCTTCGATACTACCGCCAGACTCTAAACTGGTGATGATAGGGTACCACCCGGCTTTCACTTATCACATCTCTAAATTATTCAAGAACTTCAGAGTAACCGACATGAATCCATCTAACATCGGGCAAGTGAAAGAGGGGGTCCCTATAGAATCTTATG
>CAYQXI010000063.1:0-10836 GCA_964421575.1 uncultured Nitrosopumilales archaeon | reverse complement strand
AATAGGTCTTGGGCTACGGCACCTATGTCGCCTTTCTGCTTATAGTACTCCTCAACCTTCTCTAGTGGTAAGCCGGTTATGTTAGCGATAGCTCTTAACGCGAGTTTATCCGCCACCCCTATCTCCACACCCATGTAGTCTGGGTAAAGCTTGCCTTGCGTCAAGTAGATGACTTTATCTAGGATCTCAATAGGGGTAGCCTTGAATAACTCGACCAAGTAAGCTGTTAAGTCAAGCCTCTTTGTCGTCTCCTCCATCTTCTCGTATGCTTGAGCGATTAAGCTGTACTCCATTCCACATTACATATAGTGCTGAAGGCTATTAAAGAGCTACTAGATTAAAGTGAGGCTAACAAACTTGTCAACTGCTATCACGGTTACGATCTTCCCTTATTAGGGCTGCTGAAAACCCTTTTGGGAACTTGTATAGGTGTCTTTTTAAGCTCTTCGACAACCTTCTCGATGTTCTTATAGGCTTCCAACATTCGTGCCCCTCTTCACCCTTCTAAGCTCATCAGCACCTCTAATGCGGATCGCACCCCCTAATTTACCGTTTTAAGTTTATTTAATGGAGAGAGACCGTCTTCTAGGTGGATGGTTGGGAGGAGGCGCTTCATTAAGGGTATATTGCTGTTAGCTTCCTCTATTATAGCAGCACTCTCCGCACCACTCATACTTACCCCTCAAAAGAAAGAGTGGTTGAATGGTGAGGTTATAGAGCTACCCAAGCCTCCTAAGATCTCTATGCCCGTGGAAGAGGCTATTCAGAGGAGACGGTCTATTCGGGAGTATAAGCATCCAATAGATCTGGTTAGGTTCAGCCAGCTACTCTTCCACTCATTCAGCAGAGCAGGAAGTGGATATGATGCTCTCCAAGCAGCGCTTAACGAAATCGATGTGTATGTGGCTGTAGGTGAGGGGAGGGTTGAAGGCGTTCAAGGAGGCATCTACCTTTATCTCAGAGATGAGCATGCTCTCAAGATGCTTCAAGAAGGGAGTTTCCTTAAGGAACTCGCTTCAGCGGCGGTAAACCAAGTGTGGGTTGAGGAAGCCTGTTTTGACATCGTCCTCTTCTCGGATCTTAAAGGTGGTGTGCTGCAAGAAGGTGTTGTTGAGCTACCCCATCTGTGTGCTGGTATCTTAGGTGAAAAAGTGTACCTGGCTGCCGTAGGACTAGGGCTTGGATGTGTAGTCATAGGCGCCTTCTATGACGATAGAGTAAAGGAGATCTTCAACACAACAAAGACACCCCTCTACATCATACCAGTCGGTGACCGTGTTTGAGCATACCCCTCTCTAACTTACCATCGGGCAATCTGAGCCTCACCGAAGCTCTGGAGAAAGTTAATTCTATCCGCACATCAAAGCGTAAAAAGCTCAGCATAGGTGAGTTAGGTAGAGTTCTATGGGCTGCCCAAGGCGTAACAAAGAGAGATTCAGGGTGGATCTATCCGCTGAGATCAGCACCATCAGCAGGCGGTCTATATCCACTTGAGGTATACGTGGTCGTTGATGCTGAGGGTGTTGATGGGTTGAGCCAAGGTGTCTATCACTATAATCCGGTGGAGGAAACGTTAACCTTAACCAAGAGGGGGGACTATTTTGCTGATGTTGCGAAGCTGTTGGGTCTTGAGCAAGGGGAATCCTCTCTCTACCTTCTTATATGCGCAATCTACTCTCGGACTACCGTGAAGTATGGTGAAAGGGGTATTATGTACGTGCATAATGAGGTAGGTCACGTGGCTCTTAACGCTATGGTTCAGTGCGCATCACTCAACCTCGTCTGCGAACCCGTCTTGATCAGATCTGTGTCTGCCTTGAAGGTGATGCTAGATTTAAGTGAAGAACCTCTTCTACTACTTAGGGTAAGTGAAGCGGCGTAGAGGCACAAAAATGTTGGGCGGGTCTGAGGTTTATACCTCAGAAGTTTAGAGTCCGAGTATCCCTATGAAGAGCGGTATGAAGAGTATCGAGAGTGTATTCAACAGTTTAATTAGCACGTGTAGTGATGGGCCTGCTGTGTCTTTCATCGGGTCGCCTACTGTGTCTCCAACTACTGCTGCTGCGTGTGCTGGTGAGCCTTTGCCCCCTAGGTTCCCGGCTTCAATAAACTTCTTGGCGTTGTCCCAAGCTGCGCCTCCTGTGTTCATGAGTATGGCTAGAGGTATACCTGCTAACGTTGCGCCTATGACTAAAGCGCCTACAGCGCTCCAACCTAGAAGCACACCTACCACTATCGGAGCCACCACAACTAGTAGCCCTGGTGGAACCATCTCCTTCAGCGCCGCTCTTGTGCAGATATCTACCGCCCTATCGTACTCTGGTTTTGCTTTACCCTCCATCAGACCGGGTATTTCTCTGAACTGCCTTCTCACTTCGTTAACTATCTCTTTTGCAGCAGCACCAACGGCTTTTATAGCGAAGGCTGAGAAGATGAAGGGCAGCATCGCACCTATGAGTGTTGAGACCAGCACAACCGGGTTGCTGAGATCAAGCTTGATCCCCGGTAGGTTTAGGCTCTTTAGATACTCGTTCCCGGCTTCGATGTAGGCTTGGAAGAGTAGCTGCGCAGCTAGTAGAGCGCTTCCCATAGCGAAGCCCTTGGTTAGAGCTTTTGTTGTGTTCCCAACCGCGTCGAGAGCCTCCATGCTTTCCCCTATCCCAGTCTGCCCAGACATCTCAGCTATACCTCCTGCGTTGTCCGCTATTGGTCCGAAGCCGTCTAAAGCTAGAACCATACCCATCACAGCAAGCATGCCCATCGTAGCTAAAGTTGTGCCGTAGATGCCACCCATGAGGGTTGCGTTTGCACCCAACTCAGGGTTCGCAGCACCAAAGAGCGTACCAAAGTAGTATGCAATAAGCAAACAAGCTCCGAGCGAGGCTATAGGTAAGGCGGTTGTTTCAAGCGCGACTGAGAAGCCTGTTATTATGTTGGTTCCTGCGCCAGTCTGGGATGCATCTGCTATCCGCCTTACCGGCCCCCTCTCTCTGCCCGTATAGTAGTCGGTTATAACTTGAACGACGATGCTTGCAGCTAGACCAGCAAGCATAGAGAAGTATAGGTAGATGCCTCCTGGCTGTGAGCCGAAGAGAAGCTGTATGGCAACATAAAAGAGTACCGCACACATTATAGTTGTGACGATGAGCCCTTTATGTAGGGCTCTCATAGGCTTATGCTCTTCCCCTTTGCCTAGCCTAACGAATGGCATACCGATAAGGGTAGCGAATATGCCGAGCGCTCTGGCTATTATGGGGAAGACTAGGAAGGCCCAGTTCTGGGTCCAGTACGCTATCACGCCTCCTATGATCATGCCACCTATGTTTTCGGCTGTTGCCGATTCAAATAGGTCTGCGCCACGGCCTGCGGAGTCGCCCACGTTATCGCCTACGTTATCCGCTATTACAGCAGCGTTTCTTGGATCATCTTCAGGTATGCCGACCTCAACCTTCCCTACTAGATCAGCACCCACATCCGCTGCTTTCGTGTATATCCCGCCACCTAGCTGTGCGAAGAGTGCAACGAGGCTTGCACCGAACCCCATCCCTATGATCTTAGTTGGTGTGGTTTCGTCTGCGCCATATAGTACGAAGAGCGCTGTGACACCGAGCAGACTTAAGCCAGTTACAAGAAGCCCCATTATTGCACCACCGTAGAAAGCCGTCTTGAGAGCGGGCTCTATACCCTTCTTCGCCATAATGACGGTTCTAACATTGGAGCGTGTAGCCATATCCATAGCTATGAAACCGGCTAGTAGTGATGCGAAGGCTCCTATGAGGAACGCTACAGCTGCTCCTGGTCCGAAGTGAACGGCTATTGCTTCAGCTTCCTTTGGTGCGATGTAGCCTGCTGCTAATAGGATCACTGCTATGATGATGGTTATGATCGTTATCGTTGAGTATTGCCTCTTCATGAAAGCGTAAGCTCCCACTCGTATTGCTGAGGCTACTTCAGCCGCCTTTGGGTCGTCTACCTTGATTGAGAGTATTTTCCATATTAGGAGTAGTGCTGTGAGTATTGCGGCTATGCCTCCTATCGGTGCTATCCAGAAGTATGGTTCAGCCAGAATATTAACCATACTGATCTCCAGATATCGGGCAGACGACCCACGTATATTAAATCTTTCGTATACTTTTAATTTTTCTGGGTGTAAGGCTTATGTTAACCTTCCAAGGAGAGGTTCTGGGATGCATCTGTTTGTCATCTTGACTTCATTCTGCAACCTAAAATGCTGGTATTGTTATGGTAAGTGTTGCAAGGATATTGGGAGCAGCTTCGACTTCGAAGTTGACTACTCTATTCCCGACGAAATATCCTACAGCATAGATCTCTTGAAATCGTTCTGCTCTAAGGCTAAGGTAGGCAACCTAATCTTTTATGGTGGTGAACCTCTACTTAGATTGGATAAGATGTTTGAGATAATGGATAATGTTGATGCTGAGAGGTTTATGGTCCAGACGAACGGTCTTCTACTGGATGGAATAGAGCCAAGATATCTGAGGCGGCTGCACACCATATTAGTCTCGATAGATGGCGACGAGACGCTCACAGACTTCTATAGAGGAAAGGGAGTCTACAAAAGGGTAATAGATAATGTTAAGAAGATAAGAGAAAAAGGTTTCAAAGGCGAAGTCATAGCACGAATGACCGTCAGCCAACAAACCGACATAGAATCCAGCGTAAAGCACCTGCTATTAGAATGTGGCAACATATTCGATTCGGTCCATTGGCAGCTAGATGCACAGTTCTGGCGGAGCGACTATGACCCCGAAGCCTATAGTAGATGGATAGAGGAAAGCTATGAGCCCGGTCTTCTAAGGCTCATACATCTCTGGGCTGATCAAATCGCCGCTGGGCGTGTTCTACGCATCTACCCCTTCTTAGGGGTTATGGAGACCCTACTCCAAGGTGGTGAAGCTGGTTTAAGATGCGGCTCAGGCTGGGCTCAGTACACCATACAGACCGACGGCACAATAGTGCCATGCCCGAGCATGGTGGGTTTTAAAGCATACTACTTAGGTAATATTAGAGATACGGATCCATCCGCTTTACCGACCACTGTTAAGTTAAATCCGCCTTGTAGCACCTGTGATATACTCTCCATTTGCGGCGGAAGATGTCTCTACGCTAACATAACGAAGCTCTGGGGTGAAGAGGGCTTTAAACTCGTCTGCAGCACAGTAAAATTGCTAATAGATGGTTTAAAGTGTGTTAAACCTTTAGTCGAGAAGGCGCTGGCAGATGGTGTAATAGGCTTAGAGGATCTAGCATACACCAAGTTCAACAGCTGCGAAATCATACCGTAAATTAAGCCGTTCAAAAAATACTCTAAAATACCCCATTATTTGCATCCTAACAAAAATGTCTATCTTCATAGGCATAGTGGCCTCACTAGGTGCAGCCCTCTGCTGGACAACCACCGCAGCATTACTAAAGATAGGGTCTTCTAAAATCCAGCCGCCTCTAGCTAACGCTATTAGAGTAGCAGCTGCAACCGTAGGATCACTACTACTTGTCTTCTTTGCTGGTGAAGTAGACGGGCTTCTAACCCCAAATTTAGGGGCCTTTTTCGCCGCTTTCACAGCTGGATTGCTGGGTATCGTGCTTGGAGACACCCTCTACATCTACTCTCTGAAGATGGTGGGTGTAGCGAGGGCTATGCCTGTTGCAAACACTTACCCTCTCTTCTCAACCCTAGGTGCCTTCCTATTTCTAGGTGAGAACATAACACTCTCAGTAATAATTGGTGCCTTAGTCATCATCTTCGGGCTCTGGCTCATAAGCCCAAGCGGAGAGGGGGAGGGTAGCTTTACGGTGAAGAGCTTCTTCCTAACCCTTCTATGCGCTCCTATCTGGGGTGCTGGCATCCTTCTGTTAGGCTACGCTTTAAACTATTATAGTGTTGTGGCTCTGAATGCTGTTAGGCTGCCCTTCTTAGCCTTAATACTCATAGGGTTTGCTTACGCTAGAGGCTACAACCCCACTAAGTTAGATAGGCGCACCCTTCTCATACTCGCTTCGGCTGGTATTCTCGGTCTGAGTATTGGGAATCTTCTATTACTAGTAGGGATGGATAATATAGGAGTAGCTAAAGCTGTTCCGCTCTCCTCAACCTCACCTCTATTCTCCACGATCGTAGGCAGAGTCTTCTTACGTGAGCGTGTGGGCTTAAGAGTTTATTTGAGTGCAGCCCTTATAGTGCTTGGGATAATACAGATCACAACCGGTTAAGACAAATATATTTGAGCGCAGCAACTCTAAAAGGGATCAATATGGAATTTAGAGTCAAAGGAACAGTTGTAAAGATAGTTCAAGGAGATATAACGGAGCAAGAGACTGAGGCGATAGTTAACGCAGCCAACCCAACCCTCATGGGAGGAGGAGGTGTTGACGGAGCCATACATCGAAAAGGCGGACCAAGCATCTTAGAGGAATGTAAGAGAATCAGAGCAACCCAATATCCGGATGGACTACCAACAGGTAAAGCGGTTATAACTAACGCAGGTAGACTAAAGGCGAAATATGTGATACACACCGTAGGCCCAATCTGGCGAGGCGGAAGCGAGGGTGAAGCCAACCTACTAGCAGAGGCTTATCAAAGCTGCTTAGAGCTTGCATCTTCAAAAGGCATAAAGAGCATAGCCTTCCCCTCCATCAGTACGGGTGCATACGGCTACCCCATTACTGAAGCGAGCAGAGTCGCGTTAAAGGCGATTAAGGAGTTTCTAGAAGAGAAGCCTGTGTTTGATGAGGTTGTTCTGGTGCTCTTCAGCAAAGACGCGTTAAAAGTGTATGAGGAAGCAGCCGCAGAAATCTTCGGATACAGCGGTTCATAAAAATAATTCAGTTGAAAGTAAGGTATTTAGGGTTATCAGAACGTCAGCTGCTAACTCTACATCTTTAATTCTTACACGCTCATACTTTGTGTGGCAGAGATGCAGTTCGCCGGGTCCAAAGATAACAGGGTCGCAATTAGCTTGCTTATAGAGGTTAACTGCATCGGTCCAAGACGGCATATCAGAGAATTCGATTGGACAGCCGAGTTTCTTCATCGCCTTCTCCAAGAGTTTAGATGTTCTACTAGTGATGAAGCCGTCATAAGCCTCTTTAACTGTGACCTCGAATTCGGTTTGAGGAAATGACTCTTTAACTCTAGCCAGCATCGACTCTGCTTTTACGTCTGGTTTAAAGAATAGTTCGACCCGCATTTCACACTCATCTGGTACGACGTAATCCTCAGAGTCGCCTCCTTTGATATATTGAACTGAGATAATAGCATCCTTAATGTTTGTTAGTAGGTTATGCGCGGCTGTAATGCACTTCTCAATGGCGTTATCACCCATCTTCGGCACAGCGCCGTGTGCGGAAACCCCTTTGGCCTTAACCTTCAGTTCTAGACCACCGTACTGTACATTTGCTATCTTCATATTGGTCGGCTCCATAATGATAGCCATCTTAGGCTTGTATACTCTGCAAAAAATCTCTGAACCACTACCATCACCTTCTTCATCGCAAAAGAAAGCTATACCGAAATTCAGCCTTTTCAAATCGATTCTCTCTAACGCTAGGAGAATTGCTGCTATACTAGCCTTAGCATCACAGACGCCTGTTCCATAAGCGTATTCACCATCAAATGAAAATGGGGATAGAACCTTAAAGGTGTCCATGTGAGTTGCGATAATAAACTCTTTCTCAGGTGAGAGGAGGACGTTTGAGTATTCTGTAAAAGAGTTGTACCCTAAATTTTTTAAGTAATTTGTAACGAAGGAAGCAAGTTTATCTTCTCTTTTAGATGATGACTCAATCTTACTTAATTTTTCCAGAAGATGCACGAGATCCATTCGATTCATCTATCAAGAATTTTTAAAACAGCTGCTGTAAAAAGGTTATTGTGAACATCAGAAAAGTGATGCCTAGCGACATCGGATCTTTTGTCAAGTTGTATACCCTATCTTATAGAGGGCTTGAAGAATACGCATACACACAAAAGAAGAATATAGAGTTGTATTTTAGATGGTTGTTGAAAAGGGATCATGAAGGCTTCTTAATAGTTGAATCAGACGAACCTATAGCCTTTATTGCTTGTGATACAAATTGGTTTAGCGTCGTGGAGGGTGAAGTTGTGGGCGAGATACACGAGCTCTTTGTCCATCCGGATTATAGGGGGAGAGGTATCGGAAGAACGCTTGTGGAAAAGGCTGTAGATTATGCTGAAGAAAGGAATAGAAGAATTATGGGGCTATGGGTCGGTGTGAAGAATTTTTCGGCAAAGGAATTCTATAGGAAAATGGGCTTCATCGAGAGGGTATCTTTAGGCAAATGGACAAGAATGATAAAGATATTGGAAGATTGAAGAATCTACGCCGGCTTAAATCTTAAGGTAAACTCGTTTCAAACCGAGCAAACCCAACTATAGATAAATACCTTTGTTATCACTGTTTGCTGGTCGAGGCTGGGTGGGTTGGTTGCTATTAGATGCTAACATCGTTGTTAGAGAAGCTTCTTTGGCTGATGTTGAGGATTTGCTGAGGATTGAAGAAGAATGCTTTGAATACCCGTATGATAGAGCGGTCTTTGAGTCGATGCTTAGAAACAGGGGCTGTATGATTCTTCTCGCTGAAACGTTTGGTAACCCTATCGGGTATGTAGCCTTTGAAAAGAAAGACTACGTTGGCACTATACTTTCTATCGGTGTTGTTAAGCGGTTTAGGCGCAGAGGAGTCGGCACATACTTGATGTCACAAGCTCTACGGATGCTAAAGGAGGATGGTGCGCGGAGGATAGTCCTCCAAGTCTCTATCAAAAATTCAGCTGCTAGACGCTTATATGAAAAGTTTGGGTTTAAAGCAGAGAGGGTGCTTAGAGGGTATTATAGGGGGAAAGAAGACGCTATCTTTTATAGTCTAGAATATGACATTGTTAGCCGCTAAGATGCATAGTGGTGCAAGGGGATGGCGGAGGTCTTCAAGTGCACGAACCTTACTAAGATCTATGGAGGTAGTGAAAAGAGGGCGCTGCATGATGTATCGTTCAAGATGCCTTCATCAGGTATCCTAACCCTTCTTGGCAGAAACGGCGCAGGTAAGACCACATTACTTAGAATCGCTACAACACAGCTCCTACCAACAAGCGGAAGCGTAAGTGTTTTGGGTCTGGATGTAGTTAGCGAGGCTAAGAAGGTTCGTGAGCGAATAAGTGTATTGCCGCAAGAGAGCAGAACCTTCCCACCTCTAACACCTTGGGATCACATCTACTACACCCTTTTGGCGCGTGGCCTTAATAGAGTTGAGGCGAGGGCTAGAGCTAAGAAGGTGCTCGAAGACCTTGAGTTAGTGGAGTATGCTACTGTACCAGCAGATAAGTTGTCTGGTGGTTTGAGGCAGAGGACCCTTTTAGCTATGGCTCTCTCAGCGTACGCTGAGCTGGTCTTTTTGGATGAGCCTACACTCGGATTAGATGCGGTTAATCAAAGGAAGATCTGGTCGCTTATTAGAGAGTATTGTAAGAAATATGGTTCTGTTGTGCTCACAACAAACTCTTTAAATGAGGCTGAGGTGCTTTCGGATTACGTCGTTGTGTTAAATCAAGGGCGTGTCGCCGCACAGGGCACGGTCGATGAATTGAAGGCTATGGTACCATATAGGTTCAGAGTGGATGTTTCAGAAGGCTTCTCTAGAGAAGAACTCTCCTCTTACGGTAAGGTTGTTGAGGTTGGCGGAAAGATGCGGGTGCTTTTAGATGAGGCTGGTGCGAAAGATTTAGCGTGGGATGCTGTTAAGAGGCGTGTCTCAGCCTCGGTCTCTCCCACTACGCTGGAGGATGTCTTCATAGATTTGGTTCAGCAGGGGGCTCAAGATGAGTAGGCTGCAGAACCTTAAAGCGGTCTTCGTATTAGCCTATATGTTCAGCATACTCTGGATCATAAGGAATCTGCTAAGCCTCATCTACCTATTCTTCGCACCTTTTACCGTCCTCTTTTTACTGTATGCTCTGGTTGGTTCTGAAGTTCTACCATACGCTCTGGTCGGCGCTTATGTTATGACCCTCGTTCAAGCTGGTACTGGTATAATCGGGGACGCTGCTTGGCATAGGCTTGAGCTCAAATTTCAAGATATTATGGTGGCTTCACCAGTATCTGCAACGGCATATATGCTTGCTGAAGCACTCTCAGAACTCCTCTATGCTTCACCAGCCCTCCTCATACTGTCAACCCTCATATTGCAGCTTAAACTAGATGTTTTTACCTTCACAACCTTACTTGCTATTACACTGCTTGTCTGGCTCTCGACGTCGGCGCTCGGCTTCTTCATATCAACCTATATGCCCAACATAAGGAATGCGTGGCAGATCTCTCTGCTCGTAGGGCTCATCTTAGCCGTGCTCCCACCAGTCTTCTACCCGATCGAGCGTATACCAGAGCCTCTACTGTGGGCAGCATACATACCACCAACCACACACGCCGCCATAATATTGAGAGATTCTATCGGCCTCACATCTAGCATCAACGTAACTTACAGCTGGCTCATCCTCTTAGCATACACAATAGCGTTTCTGCTCTTAGCAACCTATAGGGCTCAGTGGCGTGAAAAGTAAGCTTCTAAAGCCCAGAGCAAGCGAAGCACACCGAAACACTGTAAAGTCAACTTTTCTGCTCTTAACCCTTCACCTAGCCAACCATTAGAAAGGTTAAAACCTTAGGTGTGTGTATGTTTTGTGGAGATGAGCTTTACAGAGGAAGATATAAGGCGTGCAGCGGATATGAAGATGTGGATAGAGGCTAGAATAGCCGAGCACGAAGCGGATATCGAGCGGTTAAAGCAGATGCTCCTAATAATC
>CAYQXI010000062.1:0-14673 GCA_964421575.1 uncultured Nitrosopumilales archaeon | reverse complement strand
TACCCATCTTTAAGCCGCCTTCAGCCAGAGCCTCTATTACTAGGTAGATATATGCTGGTCCGCTCCCGCTTAAGCCTGTTACAGCATCCACCAACGCTTCATCAACGCCAAGAGTAGAGCCTATGCTGCTGAAGAGCTTCTCCGCCAACCTAAGATCCTCCTTAGAAGCTTTGGTGCTTGGTGTGAGGGTTGTTACCGCGCATCTGACCGTAGCAGCTATATTAGGCATGGCTCTTATGAATCTAGCCTCTGGAGCCTCTTTCTCTAAATAGCTCAGCGTAACACCAGCCGCTATCGAGATTACGAGCTTACCCCTCACAATATCCTTTACATCGTCTAAGAGGGGTTTTACATCTTTGGGCTTCACTGCTATAATCACAACATCCGCTCCTTTGACTGCCTCTCTGCTGCTAGCGTAGGTCCTTATACCCTCCTTTTCAAGAAGACGCCTCCTCTCCTCAACCACCTCTGCAACCGAGACCTCGATATCCTCAAGTGTAGAGAAGCCCTTCGCTAAGGCTTCGCCCATCGTGCCTCCGCCGAGTATGCTGACCCTCAACTAAACCCCTTCCAGACTCCTCTTCAGAGTTATCGTGCCGTCCTTCAAATAGAGATCATAGATCTCATTAACCTCAAACCTTATACCAAGCATCTCGTACTCGGTCTCACTCAGAAACAGTATGATCTTTGGTGAAGCGAGCTGCGGCATAACTGGGAAGAGCCCCATGGCTTGAAACTGGCTTATAATGCTCTTAATCAACCGAGTCTCATCCTCCCTTCCATATATCCCGAACTGAGCCCTTGGTCTGACCTCAACGAGCTCGATCTGCTTCCCAGGCTGACCAGTCTCAGGGTCTGTTATAGAGGAGATCCTATTCACCCTAACTTTTGTACACTCAGCCATACCAACCGCACCACAATACCAAACTTACCTAAACATTAACTTTACCGCTAAATTCAAACCCTACTCAGCAGCGCAGGAAGCCTTTAGAATCTGTTTCAAATAGTTTACGGCTTCTACGACAGTTTTTACCTCCTCTCTACCCTCCCTCATATCCCTCAAAACCACTTTGTTGGCTGCAAGCTCCTTAGGTCCTACGATTATTACGTATGGTGTGTTACGTTTAGCAGCCACCTCCAGCTGCTTCTTCAAACTCCTGTTCCCCAGATCCACTTCAGCAGCCAACCCTTCTCTTCTCAGCGCTGCCGCTATCTTTTGGGCTGCGCTGCTTACCTCTTTATTCACGTAAGCGACATAGACAGAGCGCTCACACACCTTCTTTACTCCGCGTTTCTTTAGAGCGAGTATCGTCCGATCCACCCCACCAGCCACCCCAGTTGCACCAATATCAGGTCTGCCGAAGATCGCGGGTAAGATATCGTACCTACCACCCCCAGCTAACGCGCCCAGCGCTGGATCACTCTGCGTATAGGCCTCAAAGACTATCCCATTGTAGTAGTCAAGCCCCCTTACTATCGAAAGATCGATGACGATGTTCTTAACCTCCCTCTGCTTCAGCATATCCACCAACTCAACTAACGCGCTAGCTGATGCAAGCTTATACTCCTCCACTCTACTCAGCACATCTTCGACTCCACCGCTTATCTCGCCAAACTCAAGGAGCTTGGCGAGTTTTGAGAGGTCGATCCTAGATGCGTACTCCTCCAATATCTCTTCCTTCGACTTCTTCTTGATCTTGTCAAGGGCGCGAAGCATCTCCGCTAGCGTGGAATCATCCTCAACACCTAGTATCTTTCCGATATATTCGCTCACAACCCTCCTATCCCCAATATGCACAGACACATCACTAAGCCCAAGTTTTGTGAAGAGGGTGTAGGTGAAGTCGATAACCTCAGCATCCGCATCCACAGTAGTAGGTCCAAAGATCTCAGCATCCCACTGATAGAACCACCTATACCTCCCATACTGCGGCTCATCGTACCTCCACAGCCCAGCGAAGGAGCCGATCTTAGCTGGTAGCTGGAGGCTGCGGTTAGATACAACCCACCTTGTAAGCCCAACGGTGAGGTCAAATCTTAACCCAACCTCTCTACCACTCTTATCTCTGAAAGCGAAGATCTCCTCCCTTATTGATGGCCCACTCTTAGCTTCAAGGGTCTCTAACATTTCAAGGGGAGACGGTTCCATCAAGTTAAAGCCAAAGAGTCTGCAAGTTTCTAGAAAGGCGCCTCTAATCTTCTCCATTATCGCGTAGTCTTCTGGCGGTATGTCTCTAAAACCTCTGGGTAGGCCGAACTTCATCCTCTATGAGGTTTACCCTATCTCCTTTAATATACTATTTCCTCTTTGGTTGACTGATTTCTTTGCCGAGCTGAACGAGCTCAGCGAGCAGCGCGGTCAGTTGGATATCTGGGTTCGCACCTACAACAAGCCGGTAATCATACTTCGCTATAGATTCGGCGATCCTATCAAGGTTAGGCGGGTTAAGGGCAGATATCTCCTCAAACGCATATTTGAGGAAGTCCTGCTCAGACATACCGTACACTTTGGTGAGTTCGAGCATCTTCTCCCTAGCAGTATTAAACTCTCCATTTAGGGCGAGCCTAACAACCTCACCAACCATCGCTTTGCTCGATATCCCAGCTACACGCTTGACATTCTCTACGCTAACCTCACCCATAGCTGCTGCGGTCTGGAGGATGTTTATGGCGTGTCTGAGGTCGCCTTCACTCACCCTATATATTAGGGATAGAGCCTCAGGTTCGACCTTCTTCACACCCTCTGACCTACAGATGTAGGCTAGATGGTTGACCACATCCTTCTCCTCAAGCCTCTGGAACCTGAATATGGCTGTTCTGCTCTGTATAGGCTCGATTATGCCCGAGCTGTAGTTGCAGATGAGTATGAATCTGCAGATCCTCGAGCTCTCCTCCATTATCCGCCTCAGAGCGGTCTGCGCATCATTAGTCATCTCATCAGCCTCATCCAGTATGATTATCCTATATGGCACATCAGCAGCGCCCACACTATAGCTTGCGAAAGTCTTGATCCTCTCCCTAACCGTCTGAATACCCCTCTCATCCGAAGCGTTGAGCTCAAGCGTGTAATCACGCCAGTAATCTTTTAGAACAGCCCTAGCCACACAGAGCGCAGCCGTAGTCTTACCAGTTCCAGGTGGACCAGCGAAGAGCAGATGAGGCATCTCAGCAGGGTTCTTGAGGAGCTCCTTTAACCCAGAGACCACGTGCTGCTGGTTGACGAGATCTTCGAGCCTCGTAGGCCTATACTTTTCGACCCACATTAGCGACTGCAAAGCACTCGCAAAAACCCATAGAATCAAAGGGGATATAAAGCATTACCAAAAACATCCTGGAGCAGCTTGGCTGAGTATACAAGATGTGACAAATCTCTAACAAAGAATCTCGGGTTGACCGCTGCCTTACCTCTATTTGTTAGATTTTTGACCCGAGGTAGTTTAGCGCGTTCTCGAAGAGTATGCTGCGCATCTCCTCAAACCCTAGTTTATGTAGCGATGAAAGTGTGTAGATGATGCTTGGTATGAAGGCTGGTAGGGCTACTCGGTTTTGAAAGACACCTCCAAATCTCACTGGGCTGTCGGTTTCGGTCAATATTAGATCGAGTGGTGTGTTGGAGGCTAGCTGCTTGGTCTTCTTCGAATAGACTACAGCTGGTCCGTAGGATATGTAATAGCCTCGGTCGCAGGCAACCTTCAGCTGGTTTAGCGCTCCTGAGAACCAGTGTAGTAGCACCCTTCTTAGATTGTAGCTGCTTAGTGTAGACAAGACATCATCAACGCTTCCTCTCGAGTGTATGGAGAGAGGCTTCTTGAGGCGCTCAGCCAACCGAAGCATGAATTCGAAGACCTCCTTCTGCCTCCTATACTCAGCTTCATCCTTAGCGTACTTTCTATCTAAGCCCACTTCACCGACCCCGGCGAAGCGCTCTGGCTCTAAAGACATTATTTTGAGTTCATCGAAGTCTTGATTCTGCAAAGACCAAGGGTGCACACCTAAGAATGGCTTGACGACTTCACCAGCTTCGGCTGCGATCTTTAGATTAAGTGCTGAGGTGTTTGGGTCTTCTGCTACTGCGATGAGAATCGTGCGTGTGATCTTAGCTTGTAGGATGATCTGTGCTAGGAGGTCTTTTAGATCAGGGTCTGAGAGGTGTATATGCACATCTACGAACATAAAGCTAGATGTGTCTCAGAGGCTATTTAGCCTTAGAGTTAAATAGGATGGCGTTCAGAGGCTAGGGTGATGAATGTTGGCTGAGCAAGAGCTTGGGTTGGCAGCTGTTTATAGGTTGATCAAGAAGGGTGGTGCTGAGAGGGTTAGTGATGAAGCGGCTGAGGAGCTAAGGCTTATTCTGGAGGAGATAGCTGTTAAGATAGCTCAGCAAGCTGTGGAGCTTGCTACGCACGCCGGCAGAAAGACCGTGCGCGCTTCCGACATAAGGCTAGCGTCTAAGAACATCCTAAAATAGACACCGGAACTCTTTAAGCGAAAGAGAAGCTGAAGATTACTTTAGCTTAGCCTATGTAGCTGGGTCCGCTGCGCATATCGTACTCCAACTCTAGGCTCCTCACTAGGCTCGTTAGGGTTGGGTCTTGGGCTACCTCTTTATCTAGGGTTTCTCTGAGCCTCTTTGCTTCACGCTCTAGGTCTGTGAGATCGAACTTTGTGTTTAGAAGGTCTGAGAGGCGCCTAAGTAGGTGGAGGGCTGTGTTCGCATCAGCATACGCTATATATTGAGGCACGTGCCCCCATAGGCTTGCTCCGAGTATCCCTTGTCTGCGTAACTGGGTCAATAGGTAGGTGTAGAAGCTCGCTGGACCTTCGTAGTCTATCATCTTAAGTTTCTTGGTTAGTAGAAGCCGGGACAGGGATGCGTCGTTTACCACAGCTGAGATTAAAGGCGGGCGTGTGTGAGGAACCCTATCTAGAAGACCGCCTAGGGCATAGCAGAACTTGACACCAAGCTTGACCGATAGATCTATGATCTCTTTACCGTATTTAGCCCACCTTAGATGAGGCTCAGAGCCGGTGAGCACGATCAGATCTACGTCTTCGCCGCGCTCTCGCCCCAACGAGTAATATAGATCGTTTGATTTAAAGTTGAACTCCTCTATCACACCACCCTTTATGACCGTGGTTGGGCGCTCTACGTTGAAGCTGTAGAATTCATCCGGTTCTATGGTAGCGAACTTAATCATACCGAGCTTCTTTACGAGGTAGCTTGTTGATCTAGAGGCTACCAGCCCAGCGTCTGTCCAGCCAGATAACCCTATGATCAAGTAGGGTGATGTTAGGCTTGGTAGCTCAGTAAAGGTTAGGCTAGCCATATCATATGATGTTTATCTTAGGTACTCCATAAACTTACCTTCTAAGCTTAGAGTGCTTGGAACTTCTCAGACCAGCTTAAATAGGCGGCTATCATCTCCTTCGAAACACTCGCCTTTCTGCTACGTAGTATCTCTTTGAAGTCTGCGAGCGTTATCTCTCTGGGCTGAGCAGACTTATCACTTGCCTTACCGCTTTCAAAGAGCTCTGTAACCACTTTAAGCTGAGCCGCTTGGCATATGTCCCTTATGTCACTCCCCGTATACCCTTCGGTGTACTTAGCCAACTCCTCTAACTTAATTGATGGATCAAGCTTTAAAGGTGCTGTGTAGTAGCGGAACATGCTCACACGCGCAGCAGCGTCTGGTAGGGGTATGTAGATACGCTTCTGAAAACGCCTTATAAAAGCCCAGTCCAAAGACCAAGGCTTATTCGTCGCACCTATAACATAAAGGTGAAGGTTCCTACCCTTATCCGCTATACCATCCATCTCTTTCAGAAACTGGTTTCTAACCCTAACCTCACCCCCAACCTCCTGGTTACGTGTCCCTAGTAGCGAATCCAATTCATCTATAAAGATGATGACGGGTGTATTCTCCTTCTCTATTACGCTGCGCGCGGTAGAGAAGAGCCGCGCAACATTTTTCTCAGCCTCACCAAGCCACTTTGACATGATTGATGCGGCATCCACACTCATAAACGTGGCATTAATCTCAGCAGCAGCCGCGGCGGCTAACATAGTCTTGCCGCAGCCGGGGGGACCATAAAGAAGTATACCCCTAGGCCAACCCAGCGGGAATAGGTCTGGTCTTTGAACTGGATATATTATGCTCTCTTTTATGGCTTGCTTCGCTTGGTCTAACCCTATAACTTCATCCCAAGTCACCTTAGGCTTCTCGTGTAACACAAGGTCGCTAAATGTTGCCTTTAGCGACTCGACGACCTTTGGTGCTGTTCTGCTGTCTTCAGCCTCGCTATGTCCATCTTCAAGAGCTTGTAGTGCTTTTACTCGCTCTTGATAGGCTTTGGCACGCTCGATGTAGAGTCTATTAAGGTTATAGTCTGGGTAGAGCTTTGCTAAGGTTATGAGGGTTTGGATAGCCTTCTGATACATCTGTATAGCCATCCCTCTAGCGCCTTGTGAATCAAGTCTTATGGCTTCAGCGGCATATCTCCGCGCAGCATCCTCTAACTCTTGTGCTGCTGACAACCTTCTATGCCACCTCTGGTGCTAGTTTGAGCCCGCCTTCTTCGTTGATGATCTTCATAGCTATCTGTTCGACTAGGTTTATGGGTAGATTCAGAGTGACTGCAGCCTCTATGATGTTGTATTCGCCCCGCTCAGCAAAGAATCTTCTAATTTTCTCCTCAACTTTGCTGTTCACCTCAACCCTCTTAACATCGTAGCTGACTTCATCTGAGTCGGTAAGTTGGGTCAGGGTCTGCATCTTCTTAAAAATGGTATCTCCTTTAACGTGTTGGAGAAAAGAAGGTAGAGAGTCATCCAGCTCGGTGGCTAGATGTAAAGCATATCTTTCAGCATCTTCGGTGAGATCCTCTACGCTGGCGTTGGGGTCAAAGTAGAAGCCACAAAATAGGTTACTTAAGTCTGCCAAGACTCCTGATAGGGTTTTGGTCGCTTCAGAAGCTAGGTTTTCAAGGGCTGGTGTGAGTTCTTCTTCGCCGTAGAGCTGCTTAATTACTGCTGCTGCTGTGGACATGTGATTCATAGCCTCATTTATATCACGTATGCTCTCAAAGCGTGTGATGATCTGGGTTAAGGCGACTTCACAGAGCGAGACCGCATTTATCACCTTCCTTAACTCATTGCACTCATCTGAGTAAAGAGTAACCCTCACAGCATCGTTTGATTCACGAGCCTTCTCAAGCGCATCTACTAGAGCTTGTCTTCTTGCCTCTAACCTACTCTTTAGCAGGTGTAGCTGATGCCTCTCCTCCTCAATCTTTAAGATAGCGGCGCCAATCCTCTCCTTCAGCCCTCTCCTCTTAAACCCCACAACCCTTCTTAAACCACCAAACATCTAACACCACCACACAAATGAAAAAATAAACAAAAAGATGTGAGAAGACCCACCACAAACCGCATTTGTAGCGGTGGTGGGTTTCATCTAAGATGCCCTTGTTCTTAGCTTATGCCTTCGAGTGTGTCTGAAGATTTTACAGATGTGGGTAGGTCTGGGAACCTTTCACGCATCTTCTGTTCGGCTACTGCTGAGGCTTCGGCAAGTATCCTCTCAGCGTCTTCGTTCGCCGCTTCGAAGTTAATTGTCGCTGCGCCGAGCTGACCAGCATCTATCAGTAGGCTTCCGAGTAGGTTGCTTATTTCGCTGATCTCATTCTCCGCTTCGGGTAAGACAGATACTAGACCGCTCTTTATGTTCCTTATCACTCCCATCGCTGGGGCGAGCGTTACCACGATATCACCAAGCTCCTGCACAGTGTTAAGCCTAAGGACGATCTGCTCCAAAGCAAGCTTCGCCGACGTCACCATCTTATTCATCTTTCTTATCTCAGCAAGCTCATTAGCAAAGACCGTTGCATGCTGCATATCGTGCTTCTGTATAGCGGCTACGACCTTATTGAAGATCGCAGCATCCCTCTCCTTCAACTTTAGCGAGGTCGCATCGAGCTTAGAGATCTGTATCTGGATCTGCCTTATGGCAGCCTCTAACCTTGGCCTAAGCGGGCCTAGAGGTCGCACAGCTTCACGTACTCTTTCGCCGAATCCACCGCCACTGGGCTTAGTCCACTTGGATACGAATTCGGACATTTTAAGCACCTTGTTTAACATTATCGACCTATTTTTTTATCGGGAATGTACCGCTAGATAGAGTCACTACGGTGACAGGAGAGCGGGTGACAGCGATGGGTGGCAGATCCGGTTTAGAGGAGTTCGGTTTAAGTGAATATGAATCTAGGGCATATCTTGCACTACTTAAACAGGATTCTCTTACTGTGAGTGAACTCGCCTATCACGCTCAGATCCCGCGCACAAAAGCGTATGCGGTGGTTAAGACGCTGGTTAGGAAAGGGTTGGCGGAGCTCTTAGAGAAGAAGCCCGTAAGGTGCCGCGCACTACCCCCGGAAGAGACACTCGAGAACCTTATACTGCTCGAAGAGAAGCGAGTAAAAGCTATGAAAAAGGAACTTGCGAAGCTCAAGCAGAAGTATGAAGAGGTGAGGAAGCCGACAGACTTCGTTGACTACAAGTACCAAGGAGTAGGTGCGAACGCTTTAGCTACAAAGGTATCTGAGATGATAGCGCTGTCTCGAGCATCCATAAGATGCATAATAGGCAGCTGGGGGGTTAGGGTACTTAGCGCCTGCAAAGAAGCTCTCCTCAACGCTAAACTCAACGATACAAAGGTTCAGATAATCAGGCTCTGGAGCTACGGTGAGGATGAGCGTGAGGCCGATCTTCCACCAGGTTTTGATGTTAGAGTGGTTAGATACCCGCTCGGGTTTGATGTCTTCTTATTTGATGAGCACTCAGTCCTCATAGTGGAGCAGGTGACTGGTAGAGGTGTGCTTATACCGTCGAAGGAGGTTAACTCAGTAATATCTACGGGGCTGTTCAAGAGACTCTGGTCTATTTCAACACCACTACACATACTTTCAACAATATTATCCTTGAAGGATGGTGAGGATGTGCTTGAGCTTCTTGACCCTGATGCCGTGAATCAAGCGTTTATTAGGGCTGTCGCCTCAACTATCCAAGATGAAGACCTTGTAGGGTTGATCGGTTTAAGGTTCATCGAGGAACTTGAGAACGTTATGCACGTATCTATCTTCAGAAAACCCCTTGACGTAAACCTACCTATATTAATCAACTTGCTCACAAAGAGCCTAGGTGAAGGGAGCTTGGTCAGATTTGATCCATTGACCAAGCTGATCAATATAGAGGAGCCCGACATGCACCTAGTAATCCCAGCCTCTGTCTGGTTCTTTGCGTTAAGTGGTGTTCTCAAGAGAAATGAGACAACCTTACAGATACTGCAGAACACACGCCACCCTGATGATGGTAAGCATATACTTCAAGCTAAAATAGCGATTAAGACGCCTAAGACTTAAAGAGGTGTTCATATCCCACTCATCTTAATGCAGGTGGTCTTCA
Organism: uncultured Nitrosopumilales archaeon; assembly: GCA_964421575.1. Lineage (GTDB taxonomy): Archaea > Thermoproteota > Nitrososphaeria > Nitrososphaerales > JAAOZN01 > JAAOZN01. The sequence goes on along the minus strand of CAYQXI010000062.1, from coordinate 5,213 downwards.
TATCCGATATCCACGGCAACCTCGAAGCGCTGAAAGCTGTTGAGACAACGCTACCAGATGCACCAATCTACTGCTTAGGGGATGTTGTGGGCTACGGTGCTAACCCCAACGAGGTGGTTGAGTGGGTAAAGGAGAGGGTTGAAGTCTGTATCTTAGGTAACCACGATCTCGCTGTGTTGACAGGCGATGTTTCCTGGTTCAACTATGCAGCAGCCAAAGCTATCAGATGGACTAGGAGCGTTATCAAACCTGAAAACCTAAGTTTTCTAGCGAACTTAGCTGATAGAGCGAGACTAAATATAGCTGGGTTAAAGACACTTCTCGTCCACGGCAGCCCAGATGATCCGATAAGCGAATACGTGTACCCAGAAACCCACAGCGGCTTATTTGACATCTATCTAACTAGAGAGGATGTTGAGCTGATAGGGATGGGACACACCCACATACCATTTACCTGGCGCTCGACAAGAGGTGTGATCTTTAACCCAGGTGCCGTAGGTCAGCCTAGGTCTGGGCGACCAGAAGCCTGCTACGCAATCTTAAAACTGGGGGATTCTGGTCTTGAAATCGAGCATAGATACATTCCTTACGACATCGAGTCCGCTGCGAACAAGATTCTAGCAGCAGGCCTACCCAGCTTCTTAGCGAGTAGACTCTTTTCAGGCATATAAAGAGGGGACAAAGACTTTAAAACAGCGCCGTCTGCCCATCTTGAGGAGAAGTTGGCAAGCGGATCAGAGAACCTTACCCTACCTGAGCTCAGCAGCGTATTCAAACCAAAGGATCTTGAGGAAGCTGTGAGAAGAAGATGGGAGCAGATAAAGTTACTCGAGGTGGTCAAAACATCTAAGAGGGGTCGACCTAGACTTGGGTTCGTTGAAGGCCCTCCGACTTTGAATGGTGAGCCTCATATAGGTCACGTTAGGGGTAGGATCATAAAGGACCTCTGGTTCAGGTTTATGACGCTCAAAGGCTATGATGTCGTCTTTAGAGCTGGTTGGGACACACAGGGTCTGCCGGTTGAGCTACAGGCTGAAAAAGAACTCGGGTTGACGGGCAGCAAAGCCGAGAACCTCAAGGCGGTCGGTGAGGAGAAGTTGGTCGAGGCGTGCAAGAGGGTGATTCACCACTATTATGAGAAGTGGCGTGAAGCGGATAGGCTCCTCGGCCTCTCCTTTGATTACGATGCTGCCTACTGGACATATAAAGACGAGTATATCGAGAGGGAGTGGCGTTATCTTGAGGAGGCTTATAAGCGGGGGCTGCTTGGCGAAGGCTACAGGGTAGTTGCTTATTGTCCAGGTTGCCAAACTTCCCTCAGCCACGCTGAAGTAAGTCAGAGTTATGAGATGGTCGAGGATCCTTCGCTCTATTATAAGGTTAAGGTGCGTGATTTTGATGCCTACATAATCCTTTGGACCACGATGCCCTTCACGGTCGTTACAGACGTTATGGTCGGGGTTAAGCCTGATGCTGACTACTGCTTTGTCAGAGTCAAAGGTGAGCGCTGGATAGTGGGTAAAGAGAGGCTGGAGGGGTTGATGAAGGAACTCGGTATCGAAGAGTATCAGGTTGAGGCGGTTAAGAAGGGGGCTGAGCTGGAGGGGTTGCGGTACATACATCCGCTACAAGACCTCATACCGGGTCAGGTTGAGCTGGATCAGAACCCTAAGGCGCATATTGTGGTTGCTGAAGAGTTTGTGGATGTAACTACTGGGTCTGGTATAGTGCATATGTCCCCGGCTAACGGTCAAGAAGATTTTGAAACAGCCGTCAAGAGGGGGCTGCCTATCTTCAACCCGATAGACGATCAAGTAAGGTTTACTGAGGAGGCTGGTGTCTTTGCAGGGATGTTTGTTAGAGATGCTGATGCTAAGGTCTGTGAGCTGCTTCGTGAAAGGGGGGCGCTGGTTAAGCTCGGATCAATTACGCACCCATATCCCTTGTGCTGGCGCTCACACCATAAGATAGTCTGGCTCGCTAGGAGAGAGTACTTCTACTGGGTGGATAAGATAGGTGATTTAGCGTACGAAGCAGCCTCAAAAGTCGAGTATTTTTACGAGCCGCCTAGAAACAGGTTCCTTGAGATCATAAAAGAGAGGGTGCCTTGGTGCATATCTAGGGAGAGGGTGTGGGGTACACCTCTACCGATCTGGGTCTGCACCAGCTGCGGGCATAAGCAAGGCTACTTTAGTAGGAAGGTGATAGTAGAGAACGCTCTTGAACTCCCAGATGGAGTAAACTTCGAGTTACACAGGCCTTGGATCGATCGGGTGGTTATGCGCTGCCCCAAGTGTGGGGGTAGGGCTCTGCGTGAGCCTTTTGTGTTAGACACTTGGCATAATAGTGGTGCCGCACCCTACGCTTCCCTTGGAGATGAGTACTACGAGCTCGTTCCGGTGGCTTTTCTGAGTGAGGGTATAGATCAGACCAGAGGCTGGGCGTACACACTTTTGATTGAGAATGTGATATTGAAGGGTGCTGCTGAAGCGCCTTACAAAGCCTTCCTCTTCCAAGGGCACGTTCTGGATGAGAAGGGGAATAAGATGAGTAAGAGCCTAGGGAATATCGTGGAGGCTATTGATGCGTTAAGAAGCTACCCGGTGGATGCGCTGCGTTTCTACCTTATGTGGAAGGCTTCGCCCATTGACAGCATAAACTTCTCCCCAGACGAGCTCAGAAGGAGACCATATCAAATTATCAGCACACTCTACCACATCCACATCTACTACCAGCAAAACAGCAGCTACGACAACTACGACCCAGCAGCATACAGTGTTGAATGGGCTAGATGCAAGGGGCTGCTGAAGCCGCCAGACCTTTGGCTACTATCTAGGCTGCAGAGGCTCAAAAAGATTGTTACCGAAACATTTGAGCGTGGGCGCTACCATGAGGGCTTGCGAGCTATAGAGGAGTTCCTTATCGACGATCTTAGCCAAACCTACATACCCATGACGAGAACGGTAATTTGGGACGATAGCCCAGAGACGCTGCACGCTCGGTTCGCGGTCTACGCTGTGCTTAAGGAGGCGCTGACTTCGCTCGATATACTTCTGCATCCGGTCTGCCCCTACATCACCGAATACCTCTACCTGAAGACGAAGGTGGGTAGGCGTGAGTCGATCTTACTTGAAGAGTGGCCTAAGGTGCAGGAGGAGTATGTGGACAGTTTGCTTGAGGAGGAATATGAAGCCCTAAGTGAGATTATCTCGCTCGCTAACAGTGCTAGGATGGCTGCGAAGATAAAGAGGAGATGGCCTCTCAAGAAGGCACTGATCTTCGCCAAAGACACGCCGGCAAGAGCTGTGAGGAAGCATATGAGCACACTTCTAGAGATGATAAATGTTAAGGAGATCGAGCTCAGGGAAGACACCTCTACCGCTCCCCTCATATATGAGGTTAAGCCTAGAATGGATCTGATTGGGAAGAAGTTCAGGGAAAGAGCATCTCTAGTAGCTCAAGCGCTTGCAAGCAACCCGACGAAGGTGGTTGATGAAATCAGATCTAAGGGATACGTTGAGGTTGAAGTAGGCGGAGCTAAGTATGTGGTTGATAGGGAGACGGTGGTCATAGATGCGAAACCTCAGCAAGGATACACCTACGCATCTAACGATGAAGTAATGCTCTTTTTAACCATAGAGAGGGATAAAGAGCTGATGGCTGAAGGCATGCTCAGAGACATAGCCCGTAGAATACAAGCCCTCAGAAAGGAGATGGGCTACAACCCAACCCAGATCCTTGCTTCAGCGAAGATCTTTGGGCTCAGCGAAGAGTGGGTTTCTGCGCTTACACCGCTACTTGATAGGCTAGCCTACTTGGTTAGGGTTAAGAAGGCTGAGTTTGTCAAAGAAGCTGATCCAAGATATAAGTGGTCTGAATCTGAGGTCGACGGTCTGCCGATAAAGATAGCTTTGGAGTGATCATGGAAAATACTTTTTGAGCAGACCCTTCTCAGCAACTTCAGAGAGCCAATCGATCTTAGGTCGATTTAGAGGAGCTTTACCTTGAATTATATCTATGATTTCGTTAACGGTCTCCTCTGCGCTCTTATTTGTGGTGTCGTGCTCACTAACCTTATCAACACCAAACGCTTTAATCGCCTCGGCTGCCACTACACCCAGCACCTCAGCTGCAACATTTTCCCTAATCTTAGCCTCACTATACCCTCTTTGAGCTAGCCTCGCCTCTAAGACTTCGGGTGCGCATCTTAGAAGTATTGCTAACTCCACTTCATCCCGCCTTAGAACTGATGGAAGAAGGTGCCCGCTTAAGACTATGCGCTTCCCCTTAATCATTGGTAGAAGGGTCTTGCGCAGCCTACTGGTCGATATTATGTATTCGCCTCCTTCTTTACCTACAGCAGCACCTCTAGCAATAGCAACCTCATTGGCATCCAAATACTCTAATTGCATCTTGGAAGCTAAGAGGCGTGCGACTGTCTTCTTACCTGTACCCGGAGAGCCGACTATCGCTATCACACCATTACCCATCTTACTTTACCATCCGCCTCTCCAGCGCCTTTAGCAATAGGTAGCCTGCGATGTTTATCGAAACCGTGGATCCTAGCAAGACACCCACGATAGGCAGCTCCCACAGACGGGAATCTAAAGGTATCTGAGCGAGCCACGTAAGATAACCACCTACGATGACGCTGACGCTAACATTGGCTGATGTGCAGCCTAGAAGCCAAGACCCTTTGAAGCGTGTGTATGCGATCTTCATAGCGAGGTAAGAGGCGATGAGGTTAGCTACTGTGCCGCCTAAAACATCTACTATGCCAAATGGGCTACCTAAGGCGTTAGCCACAAGATTACCCAAAGTTACACCAGCAACCACAGGCCAGCCAAACAGTATAGATAGTGGGATCAACGCATCGGCGACTCTGACTTGGAGCACACCAAAGCTTATCGGAGCAAGCAGCAGAACGCCAACAGCGTAGAGCGCAGCGAATAAGGAAGCCTCCGCAACCAACCTACTCTTATTCTTCACACACTCACCTCCTAACCCGGGGTTTGTTAGGCGGAACGGGTGGAGGTGCCCCCACTCACCCGCCTAGCACACAGCCTTCCTCGCGACACGTTATTAAGTGTTTGTTAGCGGAGGAGCCTTCTTGAGTAAGATTTTGATCCTCAACCTTTGTAGCCAAAATATTTGTGTTAATTGATTACTCTCAACACCAACATTTAGCTGCGATTTAACCCATCATAAGTTCG
>CAYQXI010000061.1:0-13771 GCA_964421575.1 uncultured Nitrosopumilales archaeon | reverse complement strand
ACTCTATAAAGATGAGGTTAGAAAGATAGCCTCCCTACTTAAACTGCCAGATAGTATAGTGAAGAGGCACCCCTTCCCTGGACCCGGTTTGGCTGTTAGGATCATTGGCGAGGTAACAGAGGAGAAGCTGCGCATATCTAGGGAGGCTAGCAGCATTGTGGAGGAGGAGCTTCAAAGGCACAACCTCTACGATAAAGTGTGGCAAGCCTTCGCTATAGTCGGTGATGATAAAGCTGTTGGTGTACTAGGCGACGCTAGAAGTTACGGTTACATAGTTTCTGTCCGCGTTGTCCAGTCTACCGATGCCATGACCGCGGACTGGGTAAGGTTACCATACAAGGTGCTTGAGAGGATCAGTAATAGGATAACCAACGAAGTCCCAGGCGTGACTTGGGTCACATATGTGATCTCGAGCAAACCACCAGCAACCATAGAGCCCCAGTAGCCTAAGCTTTTGTACGCATCCGCATAAACAGTAATATTGTTGAAAATGCCATTGTAAAGAAGCAGAAAGCGAATGCCCAAAAATAGGATTCAACACCATAAATTCGCTCACCTGAGATTATCGTCTTTGGTGTTGCCAGATCCATTATCAGCCCTATAGCTGCTGGGTAAGCGAAAGCGCCGAGGAACACAAAGGTGTTAACCAAGCTTAGGAGTAGGGCAAAGTTCTTTTCACCCTTCTCTTTTCTGATGATCGTGGGCCAGATCATAAAGCCGCTTAAACTTAATACAGAGCACGAAAAGAGCAACATAGAGAGTAACGCATTACCCAATGTAAGGGTGTAGAGTAGGGCTGCTAAGATAACGGTGGTTAAAAGATGACTATATTTATACACAGAATTACTTGATTTGGTCTTATCGGCTAAAAGACCCATAAGAGGGCTTCCTATGGCCATCATAGCAACAGGCACTGCTGCTACAATACCAGAAACGTCTCTAGGTAGTGTGAAAACGTCGTAGAGATACTTTGGTATCCAGCTGACGAGACCTACGTAAGACCCGTATGCTATTGCGGTACTTAGGTAGATGAGAAGGAGGTCTGATGAAAAAAGTGTTCTCAGTATAACCTTATTTTGTTTAGATGAAGGTTCGGTAACGTTTTCGTCACTGTGTCTCACAGTAAAAAGTGCGAAGAATAGATAGAAGATAAGACTAGCTAGAGCTACTGCGATAAACGTTTGGCGCCAACCTAAACCTTGCCCAAGCATTATGCTTGGAATCATCATACCTAGTAGACTTGAGGTATACCCCCAGCCTGCGTAGATCCCGACTACCTTACCGTATGTGGTAGTCTTAAACTTGGGAGCGGTCGCTTTTAAACCAGCAATGTAAACACAAGCTATCGCTGCTGCCACCCCTATTCTGGATATGATGAGTGACTCAAATGTTGGGGATGTAGCGAAGAGATAGCAAGCTACAACATAGATTGGCATGGTGAATAGAACCACTCTGTTTGAACCGAATCTATCTATCGCAGCACCATAGAGCGGTTGAAGCAGAGCGTATACGATGAAGTAGGAAGATGTTAACAAACCCACACCCGCAGCAGATACGCTGAATTCACGCATAAATTCACCTGCAAGGGGGCCTATAGCGGTTCGGTGAAATTGGGAGAAGAAGTATAGCACCATATATAACACTAAGATAACCACCGGTTGAATGTTACTGGGCTTCTGCGACGAAGCCTTACTCAAAATTTTTCTTCCTAATATCAGCGGTCGGCCTCGACCGCCCAATAGTTTAAGCTCCAGTGTATTACCGGAACATCGGCTACTCTATGCCCGGGGAGCAGCTTCTTAACCCCAGCCAAGAGGTTTCTGAAGGATGGTGCGCTGATCTTAACCCTATATGGCTTCTCCTTTCCGTCGCTGATGATGTAGTATGAGAGGCTTCCACGCGCCGCTTCTGTTCGAGCGTAGGCTTCGCCTTCCTTCCCTCTTAATCTACCTCTAACATGGTATCTGACAGGCCCGGGCTTCATCAGCTTGACCGCTTGTCTAATTATCTTTAGGCTCTGATACATTTCTAAGTAGGAGACCATGCATCGAGCGTAGGAGTCGCCTTCTTTCATGACAGGCACATCAAAGTCGATAGTATCATAGAGTGAATACGGTTCATCCTTTCGTGTGTCTGAGTGGACGCCAGACGCCCTAAGTGCAGGGCCCACTATGCCTAGATCTATAGCGTCTTGCCTACGTAGCACACCAACGCCTACTGTTCGAGCTAGGAAGAGTGGATTTTCAAAGTACATTTCCCTATAGTGGTTGATGCGCTCCTCAAATTTATCACAGACCTTCAGCACGTAATCAGCCCAACCATCTGGCGCATCGTTTCTAACACCGCCCGGCACAAAGTAGGTATATGTGACTCTAGCACCAGCAAGTCTTTGAGCAGCATCGATTATGAGTTCACGGTCACCCATAGGCCACATGAACATGGTTGAGTGCCCTGTGAAGATACCCATTATCGCGAGCCAATAGGTGTGGTTGAGTATGCGGTTAAACTCAGCCATTATTATGCGCAGATACTTAGCCCGCTCAGGCACCTTATCCGAGATATCAAGCAGATCCTCAACCGCAAGCACGTAGGGGAAGAGCATACCAGAAGAGTCGTGCACAGTCGGCCGCTCCAACAGAGGTATATTCTGGAAGTAGTTCTTGTACTCGCACATCTTCTCCTTCCCTCTGTGCACATAACCTATGTCTGGCTCGACCTCGGTTATGATGTCTCCATCCACACCCAAGACTAGGCGCATATGCCCGCTTCCGGGGTGCTGTATGCCGAAGGAGATCGCTATCGTCTGCTCATCCTTCCGAACCCATTGAAAGAGCTGCCTACCCAACGTATCATACTCCGGCACATCAAGAGCCTGCTGAAAACGCTCTAAGAAGGGTGGTGTTTTAACCTTCACAAAGTCGCTTTCTGTGGGTATGCATTCTGGCGGAGGGTTATGTAGGACCGCTCGCTCTATCCTGAGCCCCGAATCCACACGCTCTATCGTCCCCCACTTCTTCAAATGGTAATCCTTTCTTAAAGGGGGGATATCGTCCCAATCGTCTGGTAGCAGGAGCTTTGCTAGCCTCGGGTGTCCCTCAAAGCGGATACCCAGCATCTCATACTCTTCTCTCTCATGGAAGTACGCTCCAGGCCATATGTTGGTAAGGGTTGGGAAGACGGGGTTATCTCTAGGGATTCTGCTGCCTAAGATTACTACCTTAGATTTCAGAGCTTCTTCTACTGAGCCGACGATGTAGAGGACTTCCATTGTATTAGTAGTAGGGTAGTCTGTGCCACAGACCGACTCTATGTGGTTGAAACCACACTCCTTCACAACCTCGGCCACTTTTACAACGCTCTTCACAGGTGTTGTGATCTTGATCCTATTGCCTTTAACGGTGCACTGGGCTTCTGGTGCTACATTCTGAACCTTTTCAAAGAGATCGTTCAAGTCTTAACCCCCTTCTTCTTGCCAACGAGATATGATGGCTTACCCACAGAGGGTGGTATGCTTAACTCAAGCGGAGAGTAGTATAGTTTATTTCGATCGTAGTCTGCCAACCTAATTTCAGGTGTCATATGGAGGGCCTCGAAGGGGCAAGAATCTACACATAACCCGCAGAAGACGCATCTACCGTAATCTATAGAAGGGAAGAGGCTCTTCTTGTTCTGCTCAAACTTAACCTCCGGCACCTCTACCATCACTATCGCATTACTTATCTCATCACACATAAATGAGCAGAGCTGGCAGCCGGTACACTTATCTAACTCAAGGTAGTGGCGCCCTTTCCAGCCAGCGGTTGCAACACCCTTCTTTGGGTCAAAGGAGTAGTATGTTTCAGGTAGACCGCTTTCAACTTCAGGGTACCTTCTTGTTACACGGCTGTAAAATAGGTGGCGTAACCCGCTTTTAACCGCATTAAGTATCGCTACCGGTTTTACCATGTCTTTACCTCAACCTCCACTTAGGTGAGAGGCGAAGGTAGGATTCGGAAACAACCCTACCTTTAAGATCCATACAGCGTATCTTCTCTTGTAGCTTCACTATACCGTCGATAACTGCTTGGGCTGGGGGAGGGCATCCTGGTATATACACATCAACTGGTATAATCTTGTTAACACCTTGAATCACGTTGTAAGACTGTTCATAAAGCCCCCCAGATATCGCGCAAGCACCCATCGCTATGCAAAACTTCGGATCAGGCATCTGATCCCAAACCAGCTTCAATCTAGGTGCAAGCTTCCTAGTCACCGTACCCATAACTATCATAAGGTCACACTGCCTAAGGCTTCCGAAGGCCTCCAATACGCCAAAACGCTCCATATCCCACCTAGGGCCGGCTGAGGCGCCTATCTCAACGCTGCAGCAAGCTGTTTCGATGTGAGTTGGCCAAAGCGAGTAGAGCCTACCCCAGTTAACTAGATAGGTCAGCGGCTCGCCTATAAGGTAGTCAATAACTCTTCTTATTACTCCTTTAGGCTTGACTACTTCGTTAACTTTGCCTACCAGCACACCTGTTGGCTGAGGCCCTTCCGCTCTGCTTTGCATTATCGCTTTAACTGCTCTTGGATCTACCTCACTCTGCATAACAGTAAGCTCCCTCTCACTATCTGGTATATATGTTTGTGCATGCTAAAACATAAGTAGTCGACTTACCCGCTACCATGAGGTTTGGTTAGGTGAGGTAATAATAATGGTCGAGATTAGAAAGGACTATTTTAGGGATTCACTTTGTATAGTAAGCGACGAAGGTTTTGAACGTGTTTATCCAGAAGTAAGCGAAAGGGAAGAAGTTTGCCCATATTGTGCGGGCAATGAACATCTCACTCAACCAGCCGAGTTGGTTTTGGTGCAGTCTCAAGGCACTCTTGTTAAAAAAAGTGATACTGAGGAGGAGAGGATCAAGAATTGGTCGATTAGAGTTATCCCAAGTAAGAAACCGTTTGTAAGCGCTTCTCCGGAGTCAAGGTTTACTGATCTTCCTCTTTATAGTGAGCCTGCTTTTGGCTATCATTATGAGGTGATTGCGACACCAGACCACAAACAAACTTTATCAACAATAAGCGTAGACCAATGGTCTAATCTTCTTAGAGTGATTCAAGATCGAATGAGGTGGCTATACGGTAAGAAGGGGGTGACATATGTTTCTGCATACGCAGAGAAGACAGACCACGCGAGATTCAATTTGATCACACTCCCTAAGATCCCGCCCGTAGTAGAACAAGAAGCTACCGCTTTCCACCTTGCTTATCGAGAAACGGCGATATGCCCGATGTGCAACGTCATAGCGATTGAAACAGGCGGCCCAAGACAGGTATACCAAAGTGAACATTACATCGTCTTCGCCCCTTGGGCTCCATCATCTTTATACGAATTCTGGATCTTCCCCAAAAAGCATCAGACCAGTTTTCTAAAAGTTGGACAGAAGGAGATTGATAACCTTGCTCTCACTATCCGAGCTGCGTTAGGCGCGTTTGACAAAGCTTTTAACAACACACCCTATACAATTGTGCTGCACTCCTCCTCCGAAAAGAAGACATCTAAGCAGCTACACTGGCACTTTGAGGTGCACGCGAACCTACCGCTAGGGAACGTGCTTCACGTTGGGACGGGTATATACTTCAACCCTATCCCGCCAGAGAAAGTTGCCAGTAGGCTCAGCTCCGCATTTAAGAGAGAGTTCGCTGCGCTCGTAGGTGTCTCCTAAACTCCGCTTAACCTCTTCTTCAGCAGCGCTATATTGGGTGTTGGTGCTGGTGGAACCCCTCTAAGTACAGCGAGGTAGAGTGTTGCGTACTCCAGCAGATAAACGAGCTTAACGATGCCTTCGAAGAGCGTAGCCTCTTTAACGTAGATGCTCCTATACTCTACACCAGACCGCTCAACCAACTCCATAAGCGTGTCAAACCGCTTCCTCAACCTTCCATCAGATCCGTTTATCGCAAAGAGGACTCTGAGGCTCAAAGCATCACGCTGCCAGGCCTCGATATCATTATGGCAGGCTTCTGGCAATATTTCAACTAACGCGTGAACCTTAGCGTTCTCGTTCAGCGAGTTCTTGAATCTTGTAAGCACACCCCTAAACTCCTGCGGCCCATATACGATTGGGTGTGCGTTATAGAGGTGGTGCGCGATCTGCTTCGCCTCATTATCCTTTAGTTCACTCGCTACACCTATCGTTTCCCTAAGCTTACGCATCAAAGCTATTGTGTTAGAGAGTTCACTAGCTGAGACGAGCTCGTAGCCCAACCTTTCTAGAGCAGATAGGGTTGAGTAGAGGATGTAGGGTAAGGCTGATCTAGGGGTTAAAGCTCTCCCAAGCTTCACGTGTGGTACCCTGTTTTCTACACAAATCTTCTCGAGCTCCCCACCAGAGGAGAAGCCGACCACTTTACACCCTTTTTCAAGCGCCTCCTTCAGAGCCGATATCGTCTCCTCTGTGTCACCGGAGTAGCTGACCGTTAGGACTAGTGTTGCTTCATCGGCGAACGAGGGTAGATGATAACCCTTAACCACGTAGAGCGGAGGGAATCCAAGTCTGCTGAAAGAAAGGTCTTGCAGGATATCTCCGGCGCAACCCGAGCCACCCATGCCACAATACACTATTTTATCCACATCCACCTCTTTAAGATCTATTGATAGTTTGAGGGCTGACTCAGCTTGCTCAGGCCAGGCTTCGTAGTCTTTGTATAATCCTTCTCGATCTACTCGCTCAACATCCTCTCTACTCAGCTTCACACTAACCACCTCTCTCAACTATACACGTTTCAAAAAGAGCCTTGATCATCTTCTCATATGCCTCGGTTGGGCTTTTACCTCTTCTACTCATCATTCTTCTATGCACCTTCAGCACCTCCTCTAAGGGCATAGGCTCAGCACCCCTATCAACACCCTTTGGGCAGAATGTAAAGGGCGGTATATCTCGGTCTACGAAGCCTCCTATATGGCTGAACACGCCAATCTTTCTACCTGTGCTTATCTGAGTACCTATCGAGGATTTGACACCATCGCCTATGAAGCACCCAATTTTCACACGCTTCGTATCAACAGCCACACCACCCACATTTACCTTCACATTACCATATGTGTTTTTGAGATCAGAGTTGCAGGTACCTGCGCCTAAGTTAACCCACTCTCCAACAACAGAGTGGCCTATGTAGCCTAGGTGTGCTTTGTTAGTATAGCTTAGGATTATGGAGTTAGAGACCTCACCCCCTATTTTGCAGCCCTCACCAATTATGCTGCCTTCGATTATAGAGGAGGGTTTGATGAGGCTTCTCTTCCCTATGTATGTGGGCCCGGAGATTCTAGTAAAAGACTCTAGAGTACAACCATCATCTAAGATTATGGGCCCCGCGCTGGTATCGAATGTAACGAAGCTTTCAACCGTAACCCCTTCTCCAAATCTCAGCCCCTCCCTACTACCCTTAACATAGATGTTAGAGGGTAGCGCTTCTCTTGTTTCGCCCATTTCCTCTGCTTGTTCTTTTAACACAACGTCGATTAGGTCAAGAAGGTACCAAGGGTATTTCACATTAACTATATTTGTTGCATTAAAAGAAGGTGTGGCATTCGGCAAAGCGCTGAAGTAAGGTTTGCGTTCCTTGATGGCTTGCATAATCTTATTTAGGTGAAACTCATCTAGCCTTGCTGCAGCCAATAGATCTTCGTCGAAGATTACAAACCTCTTATTCTCTGAAGCCACCTTCTTAAGGAAGTCTTTGAAACTTGGGTTGAAAAAACCATTTACAAGTACTGCATCTTCATTTACAGTCGCTGGGTTTATGGTTAGGGTTGGGTGTCTTTCTTCAACTACCTCCTTTAGATAGTTCGGCACTAAGAGAGCCGCTTCGTCTGGCTTTAGGGCGTTAAGCAGCCTATCGAGAACGGTCTCTGAACCAAGGGTCAGCTCGAATGCCGCTCTTGTATAGGTTACCGGCTTAAAGTTATTTGATATTACTGGGTCATCAAAGATTATCAGATCCAACTAGGGAGGCACCGGCTCGCTAGAGAATCTTACCGAGCCTCTCAAGATACCTTCGGTAGGCTGAGGCATATGACTTCTTATCACCTATGTCGATGAAACCATCTTCTATTATGTATCCGTATATTCGCTCACCGCGCTCTATCATGTTTCTGAAGACCAGATCCATGCTGTAGACGATGCCTTCAGGTATGTAGTTTAAGACCTTGGGCTCCATAACGTAGCAGCCGATGTTGATTAAACCCTGGAGTTCGGGTTTTTCCCTCCAGTTCTGCACGAACCCCTCGGCATCAACGTCTATGAAGCCGTATTTGAGCACCACCTTATATCTGCTCAGTGCTATAGTAGCATCAGCCCTCTTCTCCCTATGCTTATCGACAAAGCGTTGTAGATCGAAGTCAAAGATGGTGTCGCCATAAAGGCATAAGAAGGTATCAGATATGTAGGGTGCAGCGCTCTTCAGCTGCCCACCGGTGCCCATTGGTCTGCTTGTGCGCACATATGTGATTTTAACCCCGAATTCAGAGCCATCCTTAAAGTATTCTTCGATAGTTCTGCGCAGGTAGCCTACACAGATGTATATGTCGTTAAACCCATACTTCTTAAGCCAATCCAACACATACTCTAAAACAGGTCTTTCACCTAAGGGAAGCATCGGCTTAGGTAAGAAGAGCGTGTACGGCCGAAGCCTAGTGCCCAGACCAGCCGCAAGTATAACAACCTTCAACAGGCTCACACAGCAAGTAAGCGAGACGCTGTTAGTTAAAGTTTACACCAATATGCTGGAGCGGTAATCCGCTAAGACCGTCTTCACACTCTCAACAGTAGAACCGAGCGTAAGAGAGTTGAATATCGCACCTCTGCAACCAGTTCTGACCAAGATCGGCAAAAAGCGCGGCGCAACGATCTTCTGAAGCAGATTTAAAACTGGCTTTTCAGACAACTCGACCAGAAGCCTCAGCGTACCGAGATCAAGAGCGGTCATATCTTGAGCAACCGCTTGTGATGGTGTGATCGCTGCGACTAAGGCGTCAATATTTGGGTCTTTGGATAGAGCCCTAACTTGCTCAATAACATACCCAGCCCCTATTGCGGCGAACTTGGATACTCTCTCATCCGACAGGAGTAAGATGGGCATCTGGTGTGCAAACATGATCAGAAAATCTATGTTTGCGTCTACTACCCTCTCCCACTCCTCTGGGTCTAAGTGGAGAGCGTCGCCTAAGTAGAGGCCTACGGGGATGCTTACTGTTGAGGTGACTGCTCTTATACCCTCCTCTTCTAATTCAAAGTTCCCAAACCTACTCACTCCGAAGTCAGATGGACCTGTGCTTACAACAAGCGCATCAGCACCTCCTTCTTCAGCAGCAGCCGCTAGATCCGCTCTGTTGGCTGGTAGCGCGGCTAGAAAGAGGAAGCTCTTTTCAGAGAGTAGTGTTACAACTTTGGGCAAGAGTTAGGACCTCTACGCATCCCTATTCTACAAGAATCGTATCTGTTTGGATTTAAATCATTCGTTCGTTAGATGATTAGGTGACGATCTTGTCGAGCATCATAGCTAGGAAGATTAGAGCAAGATAGGGGCTTGAGAGCTTAAACCCGACCCAAGCCCGTTCTTTACTCGGCTTAACGACGAGCCAAAAGTTCACTGCTAGCGCCACTGCCCCTAAGATCGCTGCTGCTGTCAAGTATATTGCTCCAAAGGCGCCTACAAAATAGATGCCTAGGCTGAAAGCCACCATAAGTATGGAGGTTGAGGCGATGCACCTTACAGCCACACGCTCATCAACAACGACCGGGAGCATAGGCACCCTCGCTCTCGCATAATCGTCCCTTGCATATAGTGCGAGTGCCCATATGTGGCCCGGGATCCATAAGACGACTAATGCAGCCATCAGTAATGAGGTTAGGTCGATGGTGTTCTTGACTGCAGCATACCCTATGAGGGCTGGTGCGCCTCCTGAGAAGCCCCCTAGGATTATGCTTACGGGGTTCCTCCTCTTTAACACTTTACTGTAGATCACGATATTATCTACAAGTCCGAAGACCATAAGTAACGTGGCTATAGGGTTGATAAGTATAGCGAGGGCAACTGATAATATTGTGAGGGTCAAGCCGTAGTAAAGCGCTTTCTCGGCTGGGTATATTCTTCTACTGGGTATTGGTCGAAGCCTCGTTCTATTCATCACCGTATCTATATCCCTATCTATGTAGCAGGTGATTGTATTAGCCCCAGCAGAGCCTAATGTTACAGCGACAATCGTGAGCATAAACAGATATGGATCTATGCTCCTTCCAGCAGCAACTATATAGCCTCCGAGCGCTGTGAATACGAGTAGATACCATACCCGTGGTTTTGTAACTTCATAATACGCTTTGACCCGCTCGAGCAAACACGTTATCCTAAACCAACCAAGCAACATAACTATAAATATAGTTTGCTAAAGATCTTCTGTGGAATGCCCGTAGAATACACCGATCCTGATGAAGTCCTTGAGATGCTGCTCGGTGCACAAAGTGTCCAACCTGAAGTTGTTGAAGTTGGTGTGGCAGATGCTTTCAACCGTGTTTTAGCAGAGGAGGTTAAGTCGCCCATAGATGTGCCAGCATATAATAGTTCACACCTCGATGGGTATGCTCTTAGATCTGTTGATACTTTGAATGCAACATCTCAACATCCGGTGGTGCTGACTATCAGAGACTCTATTGAGTTAGGTGTCGAACCCCCTAAGGTGACCCAAGCCGGAGAAGCCTATCGTGTTAGGACTGGAAGCTATTTGCCCGAAGAATGTGATGCCGTGGTTGGAAAGGAAGAGGTATATGTAGAAGGAGATAAGGTCTATGTCACCAAACCCGTTAAAGCGGGTTCAGAGGTGGTTAAGAAGGGTTCGGATGTAGCGAAAGGAATGGTCGTTCTTAAAGCTGGGCATAAACTCAGAGCGCAGGATCTGGGTATGCTGAGGCTCCTACGCTACACAAAAGTTAAGGTCTACGCCGAACCTGTAGTTGCTATAGCATCGATAGGTAGTGAACTTACTGAAAGCGTAGAGGAGGCTGAGCAAGGTAAGACCTTAAATACGCACGCATACACCATCACGGCCCTAATTAAGAGTGCAGGCGGTAGGCCTCTCTACTTAGGTATTGTGCCAGACGATCCTCAAGCGATAAAGGACACGATACTCTCTGGGCTGGCTAAAAGTAGCTTACTTCTCACAATAGGAGGCTCATCTGTAGGCGAAGCAGACTTGGTTTCAAAAACGCTTCAAACCCTAACCCCGACCATGCATAAACATGGATTAAGGTTGGTTCCGGGAAGGGTTGCTGGATGTTGTGTTGTGAATGGAAAAGCTGTAATAATGCTGCCGGGTTTAATTCAATCTACAGTAAACGCCTTCGTCTATTTAGCCTTACCACTCATAAAGAAGCTCTCAGGACAGGAGGCTACTAGATATGATGCCACGGTGCGGGCTAGACTTGCTGACAACTTGATCTTTCACAAATTCCCAGATTTCAAGAAGATGACGTGGGTCTCACTTAGGAGGGAGGATAATGAGCTGGTTGCCTACCCCATCCGAGGAGACTCCCCCATGCTTAATGTGCTTGTAAGGGCTGATGGATATATCTTAACTGAACCTAACCGAATGATCGTCGAAAAGGGTACATATGTAGATGTGGCTCTTGTGCGAGGGCTATCCTCCTTACCTTAGCCAGCAACCTTTTTACCTTTTATCATAACTCTTAAGTGAAAACAGAAATCTAAGGAAAGATGGATCAGAATGCGGGCTTAAGGCTATAGCGAATAGGCATAAGGTAGATTTACCTATGTGAAAGCGAACATATCGAATTTGCTCCTTGGGATCGATAGAAAAAGCCAAATTAAGTAGAAGAAAACTAAACCAATGCTCTACCGCACTTCGGGCAGAATTTTCTATCAGCCTTCACCTCTGCTCCGCAGAATCTACATTTAATCACGCCACCTGAAAGCATTTTAGTTATGGCTGGCGGCTCATTCTCCGCACGTTTCTTCTCATAACGCTTAGCCACAAGTATAGCCACTTCTATGAGAATAACTATGGGTAGAAAGAGTGCAGCATCGGCTATTGGTCCGCCGTCTGGTGTAATCAGCGCCGTCAGCACAAAAACCCCTGCGTAAACATACTTCCTATTCTTGGTCAAGATCTCTGTGCCGACAATATTGAACTTTACAAGCAGGACGAAAATTACTGGGAAGGTGAATACTAGCCCGCAGAGTATCACCAATACAAACACGAGCGTGTAGAAGTCCCTCACATATACCAAAGCTTCAACCTGAAGCGCTTCGAAGAAAGGCATTAGAGCCCAGATCATAAAGGGTGAGAGGATCTTGTAGCCGAAGATCGCCCCAGCCACGAAGAGAGAGATGAATGCAGTTACAGAAGGGTAGATCATTCTCCTTTCTTCAGGGTAGAGGGCTGGGTCGATGAACCTATAGATCTCGTAAAACAAAACGGGGAGGGTTACGGCGAAACCTAAAGCAAATGAAGCTAAAATATATAATTCGAGAGGTGTGGTTATTTCACCAGCTATAAGCTTGACTGAAGCTGGTAGGATGTCCTCCCTTATGTAGTTCAGCAGAACCGAAACAAGAGGCTTAAACACAGGAGGATTATGTAGGAAGGATAGGTCTGCTGGTAGTGCCATAAAGATGATCGTTGAGGCTACAAGTGTATAGATGACAGTCTTCAGTCTGCTGGCGAGCTCAGCCAGATGTTCTTGGAAGGTAAGCTCCTTATCTTTTGACATGTTGCCACCTAATAGTGTATCTTCTACACCCTTTTCTCCAACATTACACTTCCTTTAATTATTTGTTGCTTTGGCATCGAGTAGTGTTGAAACCTAGGGGAATGTCGAGTCGCATAGAACCTACTGCTGCTGACCACTCTGGGGCTGTGCAGCGCGAGCGCGCTCTAATATCTCCTTTGAAATCTGTTCCCTAGTCTTACCTGCGGTCTCTATGCCTAGGCTCTTAGCTGTCTGGATAAGGTAGTCGTCGCTTGCTGTCTTAGACTCAGCCGTAGGAGCTTGTTCAGGTTCTGGTGTGGGGTTTGTGAACTCTTTCTGTGCTTTCTCGAACTCCTTTCTAGCTTGACCTAAGGCGCGAGCAAGCTTAGGTATCTTATCTGGACCCCAGATCATTATTACTGCTAATATGGCTAGAATTACTATCCACTCCCAGCCAACTATAGCCACAGTATTCACCAAACACTCTATTGCAGAGGGGTGGATATAAGTCTTCCCAAATCTCTAAATGCACTTTTTGAAACCTCGAAAAGATTAAATGCAGAGGCATGTTTGAGGATTCATCAAGAGGGTGTGAAATGTTTAAAGAGCGTGCTATAGTCTTTCTGAAGTTGTTATGTACACTTTTTACATTAAACTATTTTAAACTCGATATCATTCAACCGATTTACACAAAGCATCTGCAGCCTAGGGTTGCTTCTACCCAACACAGTCTACTCTTAAGGGAGGGTTAGGTGTTGAGAACACGCTTACTTGCCTTACCTATCTTCATCTTCATAATATCTTTACTTACGATAGTGTTGGAACTTGACTTTAAACAAACAGCCTCTTTGGTCGCCTTTCTAGGTTTCATCTTCGGCACGCTCCTCTTCTGGAGGTTCAGATTAGCCTTCGCTCTTATAGGCGTTGTGACACTTCTTAGTTTAGGTCTAGTTGATGTACCAACTATGATAGACTTCGCTGGGTTAGATATAATCCTCTTTCTGATGGGTATGATGATAGTCATA
>CAYQXI010000060.1:0-7474 GCA_964421575.1 uncultured Nitrosopumilales archaeon | reverse complement strand
CCAAAAATTTGTTTTTAGGGTTTTCACAATCTACTTCTGGGTTAGTTTTCAAATACCCAAGCGATTACCTACGCTCTACAAACTCAGTATATCCTCTGGATTCGAATCGCAGAAGATAGGCGAAAGAACTTTTAGAAAAGATTACCAAAACGCTTGTGGCAGTAGTGAGGTAGACAAAAACCTACCTTTATTCAAGTATCTCCCTTACATATTTACCGGGGATGGCGATTCCAATATTGGTTTGGATATTGTTTGCAATCCATTTAATCAAAGTTTTTATGACCATGCTTAAAGTAATTTTTACCTCTAATTCACCGATCTTAACAGCACTGTACACTATCTCAACAGGTGGTTTCTCCATAATTTTATCGGCAAGTCCAAGTAGAGGATCCATTATCACCCCTTTAGCCCTTACCACGCCTAAGAATAAACAATCTTCATTCAGTAAGGGGCCTCCAGAATTCCCTACATTAAATGACGCGTTTACAACCAAGTTTTCCACACCTCCGTCAAAAACCACATTCGATAAGAAACCAACACTCAAGACAGGATCACCGCCTTGGTAGCTCAAAGGGTAACCTAAGGTGAAAACTAAACGTCCTAATTGTGGTTCAGCTGCTGATTGGAGTTCAAGCCCATCACACCATCTTTCTTCAGGTTTAAGAAGTGCTAGATCATATCTTTTATCCCTTTTTTGGAGGGTTAACTTGATTCTCTTGTTGGAAGGAGTAATGGCAAAAATCTCAGAATACCCTTCTATTACATGAAAGGCGGTAACTACGTACCCTGAGGTGGTTAAGAAACCTGTTCCCTTGTTAACAGCTTGAAATGAATATAATATTGGTAGGTATGTTGATAATTCATCAAAGCTGAGATTTTTAACTATATGATGATCATTATAAGCCACTATCGTGCACACGCTATCCTTGACCTTCTTTATAGTCAGAGGGAGTTTCTCTATTCCACGCAATTTAAACTCGAAAGACGACATTTAAGCTCATCTTATTACCTAACCTATTAAGGCTTACTAGCTAGCTCTTACAGCTCATACACTTTTAAACTTTCCCATCCTTACAAAGAGGGGCACTTACATTATTCGTCCTCTCACACTCAGTTTACGAAAAGTAGCCGCTGTTACTCAACTACGTATTTCGCTATGATCCTCGGTGGAATCGCTTTCTTTTATTTCCTTTAGCTTTTCTAAGCTAAAAGTCTGTGTGGTGCTTTGCCAATACACTTTTCGGAACCCTTCGCAAAAAGCATCAATGTATTATTTAGAACACTAAGTTTTCCCATTTTGCGGGCAAACTATTCTTGTTTATTTCTCAGCTTAAAATCTTGAAACCAGCTCTATCATAAGATTTCCTTAAACAGCTTTATAATTCCCTGAGGGGTGTAATGCTTGGCTAAAACGTTCTTTAGCGCTCTTCTTTTGAAAAAGCCGATGTATCTGTAGTCCTCAAATCCTGCCCGCGGGACCACCCTTATATCTTGAGGTAGGATCCTGTGGTAAGTGGTTTGCATCGATCTCCAAATGCTCTTATTAGGTTGCAGGTCGCGTTTAGGCCTGTGCAGTGGCAAGGCGCTACGTATTTGGGGTTTATTTGAAGCAGCGCTTCTATAGTCTGCTTTATCCGCTCTTCGTCTGCTCTTACTAGGTGGAAGCCTCCGGCTACCGCGTAGATCTCTTTGGTTTCTGTGAGCTTCTGTGCTTGGTGTATAGTGTTTATTACGCCTGAGTGGGCGCAGCCTAAGATCACCACGACACCCTTACCCTCAACCTTAACTATGAGCGCTTGATCGTCTGGTAGGAGATCTTTAGTAAATTGGCCGTTTCTTATCGTGTAGAGGGCTTCTATCTTCTCAAAGGGTGTGGAGCGTTCGATCTCTCCGCTCGTTAAAACGTTCTGGGATAGGGTGACTGGGGACTTTGCGTAAAGCAACACGCCGCCAGCCGCCTCTACCTCAGATGGTTTGAAGGGTATACCGATATATGTGAGATGAGGCTCAGCCTTTAGCTTTGGCTCGAAAGCGGCTGGATGCACAGCTACAGGGGTATGCTTCCCTATCCGCTTTAACGCCGCAAGGAGTGCTGAGGTGTGGTCGTAGTGACCGTGGCTTATGAAGATGACATCGACCTCTTTTAGATCGATCTTCATCCCATCAACATTGTGAAGGAAAGCTTCCTCAGAGGGACCAGTATCAAACAAGATCGTCAGCTTTGAGCCGCCTACATCTATCTTAACTAGTAGACTTAGCCCGTGCTGAGCCCAAAGAGTAGGTTTATCTAAAGTTGCGGTATTCTCGACGATAGTTGTGATCTCTAAACCCTTAACCAAATCCTTTGTTAAGCGAAGCGCGGATAAAGATAAACATTTTGTAAGCGGCTAGCGACAGAGATAAATCAACCCCAATCGTGATGCTATTCTAGTGTAGGTAGTTGGCTGTCAAGATGGTTGATATCCACGCCAAAGAAGTGGTTTACCGCGAGGCTGTAGCTGAGGGTAAGATCATTCTCAGACCAGAAACTATAGCGTTAATACGGGCTGGCAAAGTTGAGAAGGGAGACCCTGTGCAGATCGCCACCCTCGCTGGCATACAAGCATCTAAGCTGACACCCCTTCTTATGCCCCTCTGTCACCCTCTGAAGATTGAGAGCACCGATGTTAAGATAGAGGTCGAGGACTGGGGGCTTAAGGTCACAGCTAAAGTCGCGGCTACAGACAAGACTGGTGTTGAAATGGAGGCTCTTACCGCCGTTGCCGCGGCGCTGCTCAACATCTGGGATGTAGTTAAGATGTATGAGAAGGACAAAGACGGTCAGTACCCCTACACAGCCATAAAAGAAATCAGAGTAGTAAGCAAGGTGAAAAAGAAGGTTTGAAGCCGCACGAAGAGCACAGAAGTAAAGGTAAGAAGGACATATCAATCTCGATAATAACGGTCAGCACATCACGATATGAAAAGATGAAGAAGAATCTACCGTTTAAAGATGAAACAGCAGATACAGCAGCAAAGATCATCGAGGAAACAGGATACACCATAAAGAGCAGAAAGGTTGTAGACGATCATAAGGGTTTGATAAGGCTCGAGATGCTGAAGAGCATTTATGAAGATGGGAGCGACGTAGTCATACTCACGGGCGGGACTGGGCTTTCAAGCAGAGACGTCACAGTAGAGGCGATCAAACCGCTTCTAGACAAAGAGCTAGAGGGGTTCGCAGAGATCTTTAGATCAGAGAGCTTCAAAGAAGTCGGATCAGCAGCTTACCTAAGCAGAGCGTTAGCTGGTAGTGTAGATGGCAGATTAGTATTCTGCCTACCCGGCTCACCAGAAGCTGTTAAACTCGGGCTTAAACTGATCCTTCCAGAGCTCCCTCACGCCCTTTACATAGTGGGAACCTAAGGTTTGATTGAGAAAACGGATGAACTCAGCATCATAAAGACCTTCTTAGAGGTGCTTGGTCAGCCTAAGCTAGGTTACTCAAGAATAGGTGACGATGTGGCACACCTACCTTACCGCGGAGGCAAGGTTGTCGTAAAATGCGATATGCTGGTTGGGGAAACCGATGTGCCTCAGGGGATGACGTATAGGGAGGCCGCTCGTAAAGCCTTCGTAAGCGTTGTAAGCGACTTCGCAGCAAAAGGAGTCAAACCAGACGCAGCTTTGATCAGCTTAGGCATACCCCCAACCTTGACACTTGAAGATGTTAGAGAGCTCGCGCTTGGTGTGAGGGATGCTAGAGATGAATTCGGATTCCAGTTTCTAGGTGGGGATACGAACGAAGCTAAAGACCTTGTGATAGACTGCGTAATGATAGGCTACGCCGAGCAGATGGTGGAGAGGAGGGGCGCGAAGGTAGGTGATGCTGTAGTTGTAACAGGAGACTTCGGCTACACAGGCACAGGCTTATACATACTCTCAAGATACGGCAGATTAACCAGCGGCTTCGCTGGAAGAGCGGTCTCAGCCGTTTTAAAGCCAAGACCACCCCTTGAACTGGGGTTAGCGCTAGCTGAAAAGAGGTTGATGTCCTCAAGCATCGACTCAAGCGATGGCTTAGCAATATCACTCTACACCTTAGCTGAAGCAAGCTCAGCCAAGATAGTCGTCTACGAGATGCCAGCCGCATCCGGGTTGATCGAATTCTGTGGGGAACACAAGCTGAATCCGGAAGACCTCGTATTCTATTCTGGTGAGGAGTATGAGATCGTCTTCACAACACCAAAGGAAAAGTTAGAGGAGGTGCAGCGGTTAGCCAGAGCCTTAGGCAGAGGCGTGAGGGTGATAGGCGAAGTTCAAAAAGGGCAAGCAAAGGTAGAATACGTAAGCCCGAGCGGAAAAAAGGTTCTAGAAAGAAGAGGCTGGATACATCTCCAGCAAGCAGCTACAGGGAAAAATAAAGAAGTTGAGTCGGCTACTGGAGCCGACTAGAGGGCGTCTTTAGATGACTTGGGCTACTGCGTAGTTTGGGCGAATCTGCGTTATTCTGATCTTTACCGTATCTCCTTGCTTGGTGTTGGGTATGAATATGACGTAGCCCTCAACCCTTATAAGACCGTCTCCTCTTCTACTAACCTCTGAGACAGTGACTTCGAGTTCGTCTCCTACTTTAACTGGCTTTGGTTTGAAGAAGATCTTTGGTATTCTCTGCCTTCTGCTCTCACGTTCACCTTCACGACGCTTTACATCTTCTGACATGCCTTATTACGTCCTTTCTTCGAGCCAATAGACGGGGGTAAAGGATATTTAAAGTTAATGAGGTAAGTAGGTGTGATGGGGGAAGTAATCAACGAAGGCGATGATGTGCTACTGTATCTTGGTGGGGAAAAACGTTGGCTAATCAAGGTCAAAGCAGACAAGAGAATACATACACACGCAGGCTACATAGACGGCTCTAACCTAATAGGTAAGAGGTATGGTGAAGCCATCAAATCCAACCTTGGGAGAACATTCTGGCTCCTCAAACCTACGGTAGAAGACTACGTGCTTAAATGTGAAAGAAGAACCCAAGTCGTGTACCCGAAGGATATGGGGTTGATAGTCGCCAAGACCGGATTAACCTCAGGCTCCATAGTAGTAGAAGCTGGCACGGGAAGCGGGGCTCTTACAATGTTCTTAGCGAACATCGTCAAACCGAACGGGCATGTGTATTCGATGGAGGTTAGGGAGGAATTTCTAGAAGTAGCGCGGAGGAATCTCAAGAGGAGCGGGCTTTTAGATTACGTTACCCTAATGGTGGGGGATGCTTCACAGGGCTTCGGCGTAACAGACGCGGATGTAGCGGTCCTTGATGTAGGCGACCCCTGGAGGTTGGTTGATGCTGCTTGGAGGGCTCTTAAAGGCTCGGGGACTCTGGTCTCCATATCTCCAACCTTTAATCAGGTTGAGAAGACACAGGAGGCTCTGCTTAACGCAGGGTTCGTTGACATCGAGTGCTTGGAGGTGCTGGTTAGGAGTATGCAGGTTAAGACAGGTGCTACCCGACCGGCCACAAGGATGATCGGCCACACAGCCTACCTCACCTTCGCGCGGAAGGTTCTCGGGGATGAAAAAACATTAAAGGAAGGGGCTTCTGGGCAGATGGAAGGTGTGTCTAATGAAGAACGATAGCGTCGAAGACGCCGCCTTTATCCTCTATATCATCCCAATACTACTCAACGGAGGCTACGGGCTTTGGAAATGGGTTACTTGGGGTGCTGATTTAGCTGCGCTTCAGCAAGTATACATCAATCTAACAAGGGAACCCGTAATCTTCTTAGCGGGCTTAATCACTGTTTGCTTAGCAGTAGTCTTAGACGCGAGATACCTAAGCCCTATCGAGGATGTAGATAGGCGTGTTACGAGATTAGCGGTCTTCTGCTTTATAACATCTCTCATAATCGCCCTAATCTCAACAGGGTTTAACCTAAGCAGCGGATTAACCCTTTTCCTACAAGGAAGATACGCGCTGATCTTTCCAGCGCTGCTGATGGTACTCAGCTTCCTTTTTAGAGTTAGAGGGCTGAGCTCGACTTCTTTTAAGAGTGGGGGACGTTGGCTTTCTCTTCTCCTACTTTTAATTTCGCCCCTAACGCTCTATCTACTTTGGAGGCTTGGTGTCGTGTGGTATGCTGTGTTCGCAGTACCCCTTCTCCTAGTGATCGCCTCACTAGCATTAATGATAAGGAGTTAAGACCACTCATCCAGAGTTCCTTTCACAACCCTCTTTCCTTCTAGATCTGGGAAGCTTATTTCGCCATAGACCCCGTCGAAACCCGGTTTAATCCTGACCCTATTCTCTCTGACCGCTTTTATGGCAGATGCGACTTCAGGTCCGACCAATCTAGTTATTTCAGAATATGGTGCGTTAAAGGCTGCGTTGAATTCGTTACCAAACGCTTCTATAAGCGTATTATACTTGCTCTGAACGGTCTTTGTGAAGGTAGAAGTGCCTAAAACACTACTTATGATTTCACCGAGAGGAAGCATGTATTTGAAATCTGGCGCGTTTTGCGGTCTGTAGCCTAGTGGTCTGTCAGCCAACTCCTCTACCCTCTGCTCTACGCCCAATGTCATCTTCTTGCCGCACTTCGGGCAGATATAGTTCACTTTTAACGCTTCTTGAGGCGACATAGATACATTACACATTCTATGCCCAGTCCAGTGATACTTACCGTACTGTGGATATGTTTCAATCGTGTACTTCAACCTACTTCTACCGCTCCTCCTTAGGGCGCTTATCACCTCGCTATAGCTCAACTCCGTAAGCTCAAACACATTAGCTTCTCTACCGAGTCTATGAGGGAGTGGCGAATGTGAGTCGCTGTTTGAGACAAGTAGGTATTTGTCGAGGCGGCTGAGACGCCAGTTCATAAGTGGGTCGCTCGATAAACCAGTTTCAAGCGCATGCACCTCATCAGCCTTGTCTTGGTAGCATTCTTCTACGAAGTTAAAGCCGCTCACAGAGCCGAAGAGGCTCCACCAAGGTGTCCAGATGTGCGCTGGGATGACTTCTATCTGCTTGGAGAGTGAGGTGGTCATGTCGAGGAGCTCGGCTGCGCTCATGTTGAAAGTTGGACGACCGTCTTGTGATATGTTCCCTCTAGTCTTAAGAAGATCGGCTAGCTGCTTCGCTTCATCCAAAGAGGGTAACAGTATTAGGTGATGTATCCGCCTACTCTTGCCCTCGTATTCGAAGACCGTAGCAACCTCCACCGTAACCATAAACCTTGGGCTATCCGCTACTCTCTTACACACATAAAGCCCATTACCCTCGGGAAGAAGCTCATCCTCTAACTCTTGAAGCCATTTAGGGTGCAGAGCATCGCCTGTGCCTATAAGATCCAGCCCCTTTATCTTACCGTAGTATGCTAGGGTGCTTATTCTCATATCCTCGCTTGTTGCTGCGCTGTATCTAGAATGTATGTGTAGATCAGCGACTATCTCCATCAACTATCTTTGCTAACCTCTTACATATCAACCCTTCTTTTGT
>CAYQXI010000059.1:0-20936 GCA_964421575.1 uncultured Nitrosopumilales archaeon | reverse complement strand
AGAGCGATGTATCTGGCGCCCGCCGAAAGCTCTAGCAGCCGATCTATGGTTCCGTTGGCTATCGCAGTTCCCGTTATGATGACGACACTTGCCTTGGGGAGGAGTTCTTCGCAAGCCACATCCGGGAGAACGCCTTCATCTATTATTCCTCCCCTCTCAAAGATATACAGCTTTCCCGCCTTGCTCCTAATATCTGGGACGATGGGGCGGATGTTACCCACCAGCGCAACAGTATCATCACGCTTGATATCAATTCGGTCGATTAAGTTCCCCTCAGTAATCCTATACTTCCGAGATGGCTGTGCCAGAACGATCTGGGATAGAGCATTTATAGTAGCTGCGCCGACCACTTTTTCACCCATATCCCAAGACTTGATGAATTCCGCTAGAGTTATGGCAGGACTACCTGCTAATGTTCCTGCTCTTCTTACTCTCTGGCAGCATTCAAGAGATGCTTCGGTCAGGAGGCTGTGGCATAGACCTACGTGACCTGTGCTAACCTTAACCCCAGTATAGCCTAAACCCAAGCAAACTTTGTCAACTTTTATCGTATCAATATCGGGTATTTCGCTCTTAAGGCATGATAATAAAGCATCCGCTATTCTTTTTTGAGTTGTCATGCAAGCCCCCTATTCCCATCTGGAATTTTTATCTCTATCTTTTTGCCATCTCTTTTGGCTATGATTGCTGGTAAAACCCGCAGCAGCGTTTAGGCTTTGGAAGGCACTCTTGCCCAAAATTTCGACTGATTTGAGAATTTTAGGTATCAACTAACCTGCGCTGCGGCGGCTTTTATGGCCTCGCTAACTGATGTATGTGGTTTCACTATGACTTTAATTATCTTTTGCTCATCGAGTAGCGTTGAGGCTCCTGGTCCAAGTTCGCTCGCCACTACAACGTTAACTTTTAAATCGGCTAGAGTCTTTACTACGATTGGGCCTGCGCCGAATCGGTAGGATGCTGCTGGATTTTGGAGTACTTGTACACCTTTAACCTCACCATTCACCAGATCAATAACTGTGATCGTCTTCGCTCTGCCAAACACTTCTGCCACCTCATCCTGCAGCCCCTTGTCGCCCTTCGTCGGAATAGCTACCCTAACTTCCCTCATATTCAACACCCTTCTTTTAACGTGAGTAGTCTTTGTCGGTTTAACTTCACAAGATCAACGAGAGCCTTTGAGCTCATCCAACCTCTTCTTTATTCGCTCCAGAGTTTGCTGCAAGCTCTTCATCTGATCCTCTAGTATTAAGATCTCCTCTTCTCTTGACATAGGTGGAGGTATCGGCGGGTTCATGGGTGTTTGAAGGAAAGGCGGGGCTGAAAACCCTCCTAGGCCTCTACCCATGCCTCTGCCCATTCCGCGTCTCATCCCCATACCGCGCCCCATTCCGGCGCCCATAGGGCCTGGGATGGTGGCTTCTTGGAGCCGACCATTTTTGAAGCTTTCAACCGCATCTCGAACTGTGCCGAAGGCACCGATGAAGATCCTAATTCCTGCTGCTGATAATGCTTGATATGCGTTTGGACCAACGCTTCCTGTTATTACAGCTTGAACACCTTTCTTCGCTATAGCTTGCGCCGCTTGGATGCCTGCGCCGCTCATTGCACCCGCACTTATGTTAGGGATTGCTTCGAATGCCATCGTATCTATGTCGACGATTACAAAGTATGGGCATCTGCCGAACCTTGGGTCAACCTGAGCCTCTAAGCTCCCGCCTGCTGCGGATACCGCTACCTTCATCTTCACCAACTACTTTTTGAGCTCCTCTAGTCGCTTCTTGATTCTCTCTAGCTCCTGCTCCAGCATCCTCGCCTCGTCTTCCAGCATCGCTATCTCTTCTTCCCTCGTCAAAGGAGGCATCCAATATGGCGCAGGGTACGGTGGTATCGGCCTATAGATGCCTGCCCACCACCATCTTGGTAGCCAAGGAAACCTTCTGCACCGCCAGTATACATATGCGTAGGGATCTAGTAGCCAACCCCACGGCCCAATTCCATACGGCATCCAGCTTCACCTCCTATTAGGCTGAAGGTTTCCCTTCACGAATCTTCTTTAACTGCTCTAACCTCCTTCTTATGGCGTCGAGCTGTGATTCGATGGCTTTGGCTTGCTCCTCCAGCATTCGAATTTCATCCTCCGTAGTTACAGGAGCGCTAGGGGAGTAGAATGGAGCCGCTGATGATATACCTCTAGTCCTCAAGTATTCCCGATACTGCGGCATTACTCCACTAGTTACGATCCACTCTGCTGTGGGTGAAAGGCCAGTAGGTGATCTATCTACCCATCCGGGTGAATAGCCAAACCTCATCCAGCCCGGTAACCCAGTCAAATAATACATTCTTCGCCATCGATAGCCCATCTGCATCACCACCCGTAATACGGGTAGATGGGATAGATGCTAGGCGCATAGGGATAGTATGCGCGCCATATGTAAGGGTTGAAGAACCACCAGCACCATCCTCTACCAAATACCCAGCCAGGTCTATACCAAGGTGGAAGGTAGCTAAATGGTCCTCTTCCAGGCCAAGGACCTACCCATCCTCCACGGCCTCCATATCCTCCTCTCCAACCCATTTTTATCACCATGATAATGTGCATATGCACAATATAAAAACTTTGCGATTGCACAAAATTTAGGGATGAAAAGTGGTTTACTCGTTAGCGTCCTTCTGTAATGGTCTTGAAATATCTTGTGCCAAGTGTTCACCGCTTGACGTTATGACTATCTCCCTTCCCTCTACGAGCATCGCAGCTACCTTTCTACGAGCGCTGTCCAAGCATCTCCACACCGTCCCACGTGATACACCCATCCTTTGCGCTGCTTCCTCTTGCAGCAAGCCTTCGTAGTCAACCAACCTCAACGCCTCGAGCTCATCAAGTGTCAAGACGATCGGCGCCTTCTCTGAAATAAGGTTGCCATCAGGAGATACTGGGATAAATCGGCTCACCTCTGGTAGGCTCTTAATCATCCTCGGCTTCATAGGCCGCCCAGGCCCTCTACCATGCCTCCATCGCCAACCATGTCCAGGCATCATTCCAACATTTTGTTCATAAGCACAAATATATATGTTAGCTTACCGAAATATGCTTACTATGCCTTCAGTATATGGTCCCGTACCTTCTTGGCGCCTTGGCCGCTCACTAGGAATTGATGTTCTACTACCACCAAAAACCTGCACCTTTGACTGCGTCTACTGCCAACTCGGTCCGACCATCAAGAAGGTTTCTGGACCAGAGGAGTTAGAGGGCTGTGTGGAGGTGAAAACGGTTCTACAGGATCTTAGAGCGGCGTTAGAGACCATCCCACTACGCTCACTGGATTACATTACCTTCTCAGGGTCTGGCGAACCTAGCTTGAACCCGATGCTTGGTAGGATGATCGATGAGATGAGAAGTTTGACTAATGGTGTACCAATATCAGTCTTGACGAATGCATCACTCGTGAGCCGTAAAGATGTGAGGGTGAACCTATGTAAAGCAGATCTGGTGGTTGCGAAGCTGGATGCACCGAATCAACAACTCTTTGAGGCTGTGAATAGGCCGGCGAAGACTATCACTCTATCTTCGATCATAGAGGGATTGAAGCTTCTAAGAGAGGAGATGAATGGACGTCTCGCTCTCCAAATTATGCTCTTCCATTCCTTCCAAGGCCCCAGCAAAGAAGACTCTATCGAAGCGCTGGCTCAAGCAGCTTCGATGATAAAGCCTGACGAAGTCCAGCTCAATACGCCCACGAGACCACCATCTGAGAAGTTCGTGCTCCCATTAGGAGCAGAAGAGTTAGAACGCATCTCACAGAAGTTTAGAGAGATGCTTCCCACCGCTCACATACTTATAAGGAGCAGCCCCAAGCAGTCCGCACCGGCAGAGAAAAGGAGGATTGATGAGGAAGAAATTTTAGAAGTGCTCAAGCGCAGACCTTGCCGCTTAATTGATGTTGCTAAAGCGTTCGGAGCGGACGAAAGTCACGTAAGACCAATCATCGAAAAGCTTGTTACATCACGTAAAGTAATCGCCATACAGGTAAGTGATGATATTTACTATAAAGCGCTAGAGATAACCTATTAAGATAGTCGTCGTTTTCGTTTAAAATTGCCAGAACCCGCGTCAAACTCTCCTTTATCATCCCCTCCTATGCCGTATTGTAAGCGCTTCATCTTAGAATAGGTGGAAATATATCGCAATATCATCTTGACTCCAGGTATTTACCAATAAACTTTAACAGCCACGAAACCTACGCACATTTTTGTAAGCTATTTAGCTTACAAAAAAGCTTACAGTAAATATCTATTGAGGGATAAAAAATAGGGAGGGATAGGTGTGAAGAAGATAGTAATCTTCTCCTTGTTTATCGTTATTTTTCTAGTTGGATTTGGTGTAGGTTTTATTGTAGAGCAGGGTATTGCAGTAGAGACTCAAAAGAGTTTATTTGTTTATTGGGGGGCTGCGACCAGAGCGCCTGCTCTTGAGATAATAGATGCCTTTAAGAACACAACGGGCGTAAGGGTTGAGGCTACGTTCGGCGGCTCTGGTCCTCTTCTCTCTGCTTTAGAGCTGAGCAGATCTGGAGACCTCTTCTTAGGTGTCGGCACATTCTCTGAAATGGAGTTAGCTGTTAAAAAGAATTTGGTTGATGCATCAAGCGTCCGTAGAATAGCTTACTTGGTTCCGGTGATATTTGTTCAGAAAGGCAACCCGAAGAACATCACCAATCTCGAGGATCTAACGCGCTCAGATGTCAAGTTATGCTTGACAGATCCAACATATGGTGTAGGCTTATTCATTAAGGAGATTTTTGAGCGCAATGGATTGTGGGATAAGATTAAAGGCAGATTTATAGAGGTGAGGAGCGGGGAAGAGGCTGTGGCAAACGTAATTTTGGGAAGTGCCGATGCAACAGTGAGCTGGCACGTTTTCTATTACCAGAATAAAGAGAAAGTGGAATTAGTTTGGATTGACCCAAGCCGAATAGAGGTTTCCACTATTCCAGCAGCCATCACAGTCTACACAAAGGATAAAGTGTTAAGTGACGTTTTTCTCAGTTTTCTGAACTCTAATGCATCTAAAGAAATCCTCGCAAAGTATGGATATATAACCACCGTTGAGCAAGGCGTAAAGTTCACACCATACTCGGAGAGTTGGTGGAGACAACAGATAGAGAAAGCCGGGTAAAATATCAAGAATCTAGGTGGTGAACGGGTATGCTCATAGAGGAGCTTAGAGAAAGGTGGTGGAAGAGGGTTAAAGAAAATGGCTTGGAGAACGCTATAGTTAAAGTGAGGCGTCTAAGCCCAGCGGAAGCAATAGGTAAACCAGCACCAGCAAGGGACTTCCCACTAAGAAGAGGGCAAGAAGTCTTGCTTCAAGCAGAGCTCAAAGGCTTTTCTGGTCAAGCATTTACAGATGAGCCTCCAACCTATTACGAAGGCGACTTGCGATCTGTCTATAACCTAAGCTTAGACACTAACAGGAATAGGTCTATATTTATTGCATCGGCAAATGCCACATACAGATATTTGGGTCTCATCACCAACACCACACACTGCAAAGATAAGGGGCCAGAAATATGTGCCAAGGAAGCCGCTCAATACCTTTCTTCGATACTACCCCCAGACTCTAAAGTGCTGATGATAGGGTACCACCCGGCTTTCACTTATCACATCTCCAAATCATTTAAGAACTTCAGAGTAACCGACATGAATCCATCTAACATCGGGCAAGTGAAAGAGGGGGTCCCTATAGAATCTTATGAAGTAAATCGAGAAGCCATTGGCTGGAGCCAAGCCGTCTTCGCAACCGGAACCTCTATAGTCAACAACACAATAGACGAAATAATTAGTCTTAGTCAAGGAAAGAAACTTATCTTCTACGGTGTAACGATAGCCGCAGCAGCCTACGAATTCGGCTTCACAAGACTATGCTTCGAATCGTTTTAGAAAAGAAAAAATGTGGTAGATGCTTAGGCTCCTCCACTTTAACAGCGTGTAAGATGTAAAAAAGTATGAATAAACATAGGGAGGGTGAGGTGAGAAAGCTAACGGAGTTCTTCCGAGCCGTCAAAGCGACTTAACCGAATCGTAAAATGTAAACGCTCGCTCTGATAACCTTTAAATCGCATCAAAAGTACAACCAGCATATTTGAAAGAAGAAAAGGCAAAATACGTTTACGCCTCAATAGTTGTTTTTATCCTTTTAACTGGTGTTTACGTAAGGTTATTTTTCGGCCCATTTTTGTTTCCAGTTCCAAATATTGTGGCTTGGTCGGTTGGAGGTGTATTTCTCCTCGTTGGTTCTATACTCTTCATCCAATGGCACAAGTTAAAAGATGAGATATACAAAGGGGTGCTGGTAACGAAGGGAGTATATGAATATCTTCGACACCCTCACTATTCATCTATTATTCTGATGATGTTTGGAGCCTCCTTTTTGCTACAATCTCTGTTGGTCATACTCTTCGCTATTTCAAATGTAGTGATCTTAAATGAAGCTGCGAGAAAAGAGGAGGACTACTTGATCAAAACACACGGAGCCAAATACGAGGAATATATGAAAAAGGTTCGCTGGCGTTTCATACCATTAGTGATATGAAGGCGACTTTTGACGTAAGCGGCTGCTTCTCTAAAATATAGTGTTTATTTGCGTGTATTCTGTAGCTTCTTTTATGCACTTAGCTGCTTGGTGCATCTCCTCATACACATCCATTATACTGATCTTCCTTGTTTTTCTCTTAAGCAGCCCTACTGTTATGAACGCCAAACCTAAAGCATCTGAAATTATAGGTTCTGGGAATGCTATTAGAGCTACACCTAGCGCTATTAGTTTAGAGCCACTACTTTCAAGATCTTCTTTACCAATGTATTGTTTCAGGCTTTTGGCTGTGGTTGCCGCGTCCCTTACGTTCCTACAAACCTCAAGGTAAGTTGTTGCTCTTCTTTGTAGATGTGCGGTTAGATTAGCTGCTGCTCTTGGCGTTAGCATACATCCGCAAGTTTCTATTTTGGGTTTATTAGAGTTCTTTGTTAACTTTTTTGACACTTGTTATCAAGTTGAGTTGGTTAGCTGAAGACCTCTTTTAGGGCGAAAGGTAGAGATAGTTTAGCAAGATAGGACGGTTCTCTAAAGCAGTTTGCTAAGCAGCGGTCGCAGTCAAACCTCTCAAACTTCTCCTCCCCATCAAATATGTTGAAGAGCTTCCCCCTCATAAAACAGGGGTAGACGTCACCGAGCCAATCTATGTAAACTACGGTATAGCCGGCTAAGCAAGGATGTTTTGTAGGCTTGTTTTCTGTGTGGCGTATAGCGTCCTCTATGTAAGCTAGTGTGTTGGTTACGCTCCCTGGCTTATGCTTCTTAAAGTAGAGTATGGTTTGTAGAGCGTTCAGCAAATCGGCTTGCTTCTGGGCTTCTGGTTTTAGTGTAAATGAGTTCTTTGCATCAGTAGGGTAGCAGAAGCCCCAGGGCAACCCAAGTTTGTTCACGTAGCTGATAAGTTTCGCAACACCATCTCTGGCGATCTCTGGTCCTAGGTATGTGAGGGCGTAAGGTTTTAGAGCTAATGTGTTTGCGTAGAGGAGGGTGTTGATCTGCTTCTCCATAATCCCATTAACACCTCTAATAGATTCGCACCGCTGCGGATCGTAGTGGTCTAGTGAAACGCTTATGCTCTGAAGCCCACTCTCCTTCAGCCTCTGCAGAACCTTTAGTGATGTGGTTCCGTTGGTAGTCATGGTAGTTATGAGGCCCTTAGAGGATGCATAGCTGACTATCTCACATATTTTTGGGTGAAGGGTTGGTTCGCCGCCTGTTAGGTAGAGTATTAGGAAGCGCCTTTTTACGAGGAAGTCAATTATCTGCTTAGCATCAGATAGGGAGATGTGTTGCTTAGGCTTCTCCCACATACCACACATCACACATCTACAGTTACATTGTGATGTAACTGCGAATACAGCTGTTCTTCTATAACCTCTTAGGAATAGGGCGACATTCTTTGGCTTGATAGCGGCTAAGTACACTTACAGATCAATAAGTATGTGAGCTAAAGGCAATATATGTGTTAATCTCTTTTATCTTCAGCGACTACTCCCTATCCTCTTTGCTTCCTACAGCTTGAAGCCTTAAGAGAGGTAGGCGTATCCAAGTTAGGGGTGTCAACCTTTTGACCAGCGCTTCCTCGATCAAATATGAGAGGGGTATAGTGTATGCCGCTACTAGCGAGTTAAAAAGGACGAGCGCCACGACCCAGCTTCTGAGCAGCACAGGGTTACTCCAGAGTGGTAGGTTGAAGCCCAGAGGTGGGGGGAGTGGCAGCAAAACCAGCATAAGAGGCACCATAACAGCGACTCTAACTAATATGCCACCTATTGTGGATGTAAGCACACTACCCCTTAAGCTGAATCTTCTGCTGCGCGAGTAGATCTTATTTGCTAGCACCACTCCAATCAACATGCTTGAAAAAGCTATGAAGTTATACACTTGACCCGTTGGGTTACTAGCAACCATCAAACCTATACCTAAGACCACTACGCCAGCGCTGAAACCTACACTAGGTCCGTAAAGTAGTAACCCTAGCGCAACAGGAATCTCCCAGATCTCGAGCTTTAAAGCTGGCATGAGTGGGAAGGGTAGGCTCAAAACTTTGCTCTGTAATCTTATTACTGCTGCAACCGCTGCGAAGATCGCTATAGCCGCTATCCTCCTACTTCTACTAAATCTGAACTCATCATTAAAGTTCATTCTAATCGTTATAGGGTCATTTGCACGATTATTTATGGTTACCGCCATAATTACTTCAAGTTAATGAATGATAGATCAAAAACCACGCTCTAATAGTTAAGATGTTCTTCTCCAACCAATGGGTGAGATATCTACTAAGCCCTTTAGAACTACGTTTTTAAAGTTGGTAGCGACTTCAGCAAAGGCTTGGCTTTGGTAGTCTTCTATAAGCCCCTTGTCAGCCATCTCAACCATCTTAGGGTCAAGAGGGATAACACCTAGAAACGGTATGTTAAACCTTTTCGCAGCCTTTTCACCTTTAGGTTCGCCGAATAGGTTGATCTTCTGCCCACAATGTGGGCAGATCAAGTAGCCCATGTTTTCGATAAGCCCAAGCACAGGTACATTTACTGCCCTAGCCATGTTAACCGCCTTCGCCACTATCATCAAGGCTAGATCTTGTGGTGTGCTTACGACTATAACTCCATCGATAGGTATGGATTGGTAGACTGTAAGGGGTGCGTCGCTTGTGCCAGGTGGTAGGTCGATTATGAGGAAGTGTAGATCGCCCCAATCGACTTCTGAGTAAAGCTGCTTTATCACATTACTTATAATAGGCCCTCTCCAAATGACTGCTCTTTCAGGGTCGTCTAGAAGTAGGTTTATGGAGATCGCCTTTATCCCGCTTTTTGTGGTCAGCGGTATTATGCCTCTCTCACTTATTCTAGGTCTCTCAGTTAGGTTGAGAATCTTAGCTATACTTGGTCCTGTGATATCAGCATCAAGCACACCAACTTCATACCCCATCCTTCTCAGCTCACTTGCAAGTAAGGCCGAAACGGATGATTTACCAACACCGCCTTTGCCCGATACGACCGCTATGATGTGGGCTATATTCTTCTTATCCATCTTCTCTATAGCTACGGTAGAAGATTTTTTACTGAACTTCTCTCGAAGCCTTGATTTGAGCCTATCTAACTCTTCTTGGCTCATAGAGGTGGTTTCCACAGTGACGCTGTGAACACCATCCAGACTATTTACAGCCCTCTCAATATCCCTCTTTATTGTGTCGGCTAGAGGGCAGCTCGGCACCGTCAAAGCAATAAGTATCCTAACCCTACCATCCCCTATCTCAACCTCTTTGACCATCCCAAGCTCAACGATGTTTAAGCCTATCTCTGGGTCGATTACAGTTGAAAGCACATCCATTATTTTGCTCTTGGTCACCATAGAAATCCAGCTAAATCTGGGTCAGAAGCGCCATATAAGATTATACAGCGGTTAGCAGATTTTTAAGGAAGATTGTGATCTAGTGGCTAGAGGAGCTTTGCTGATAAGGTCTGTAGCTACCTCATTCTTAACCTACCGAGGCAAGATCCTCATCTTAAAAAGAAGCGCGAAAGTTGGGAGCTACCAAGGCGCTTGGGCTGGTGTAAGCGGCTATATTGAGGAAGGTGAGCAACCCCTAGATACCGCGCTCAAAGAGGTAGAGGAAGAGACTGGGTTAAAGATCGGTAAAGAGGCGCTTCTGAGGGTAGGTGAACCCCTCCCAACATACGATAAGGGGAAAGATGTGCTATGGCTCGTCCACCCTTTCCTCTTTAAAGCACCCAGCGATAAGGTAAGGTTGGATTGGGAGCACGAAACCTACGCTTGGATTAAACCGAAGGAGATCAAGTGGTATAACACTGTGCCTCGTTTAGGTGATGCGTTAGAGCGGGTCAAACCTTGCGCCTTTAAATTGAACCGCAGATTGCAAAACTACCTTAAAGAAATAAAGGGTGATCTAACACACGGCTCGAGCTGGCTAGCTGCCAGAGCCGCAGAAATTCTTCTAGAAGCATCAGATTCGTTTAAGAAAGGTGATGTAGAGGATTACGTATCTTTCCTCAAGTTTTATGCGAAGAAGATAGCCAACGCAAGACCGAGTATGCTCGCTATAGAGAATGCTATAGTATATCTTCTTGGGCGTGTGATGGAAGGATACAGCAGGAACCTAGATGTAGAAGCCCTTAAAGAGCTCTTGCGAAGCGAGGTTAACAAGTGGCTTCGAGCCAAGGATGAAGCGTTTAAGCGGTGCGTTGAGCACGCTACCAACCTATTTAAAGAAGGTTCAAAGGTATTGACACATAGCCTCAGCAGTACAGTCCTTGAGGCGCTCAAGGAAGCGTCGTCAAAAGTTAAGGTAGAGGTATACGTTACTGAGTCAAGACCGCTCTACGAGGGTTGGGCTATGGCTAAGGAGCTTGCTAAAAGCGGGTGTAAAGTAACGCTCATAACAGATGCTTCCATAGGCTACTTCGCCAAAGAAGTAGATATAGCCCTAACCGGAGCAGACACCATCTCGGCTGATGGTTCAGTAATCAATAAGATGGGAACATATCTACTAGCCTTAGCAGCCAAAAGAGCATCCATACCATTTTACGTAGCTGCTGAAACCCTCAAGATAGGCGTTAGCACTCTCTTTAGTAAACTTAAGTTAGAAGAGAGGTCGCCTTCACAAGTCCATAAAGCATTAAAGGGCCTTAAGGTTAGAAACATCTACTTCGACATCACACCACCAGATCTTGTCACAAAGATAATCTGTGAACACGGATTCGTCGACCCTGAGAAGGCTTATGATTATGCGGTTGAAGCGTTGAAAGCCTCCTACTTCCCATAGCTTCTGATAAAGTTGGGTGTTAGCTCTCTCCCCTGTCTCAACGCTATGAGTCTAGCTGCTCTAAGGTCTTTTACGCACCTTTTATTCGGCTTACTTTTAGCTAATGCGGTAGTGCCGGCTTCGTTGACTATCTCGATTCGAATCTGCTTGCCGAACTCTTCAGCTAAAGCCTCGGCTATCTTTAACGTCACCTCAATATTCCCATCACCTATCCTCACTATCTTCTTCTTAGCTTGCGTGCTCCTCAAAAGCTTAGAGACTATATTTGCGGCTTTAGCGGCAGAGTAGACAACACAACTATAGACTTCATCACCTAAGTAGAATGCCGAAATCCCTATCCTCACACCGGGGTCGATGCCAACAATATATACAGATTCGCCAGCAGGCTCCTTCACCATATAGAGGATCTTAGCCGCAGCCAACTCGCTATCCAAATCCTCAACACATAACACACGGTCAAAAGGTATCAGCGGGCGCTCCTTCCTCGTAGAGAGCACCAGCTTCACATGTTCATCTATCTGCTCGTTCGGCGTTAGGCTTCTGAATCGTATACCCATACTCTTCAGTAAGCTCGATATAAAGAAGTATGCCCTACCATCAAGCGTCGCTACCGCAACCTCAGGCACCTTCTCCACATCAACCAACAACAGAAACTTCTAAAGACCGTTATATCAGCCTTACCATCAACAGATGGTAATGTTCAAGTACCATGGTTTAGTGACAGGATGTTGGAGGCTTAGATTTGGAGGAAGCGCAAAATCTACCTGAAGAGGGTGAGCTGGTCTACGCTACGGTAACTGAGATAACACCATATGGGGTCTACGTGACTTTAGACGAATACGGCGGACTAAACGGCTTCCTGCATATATCGGAAATATCCACGGGCTGGGTTAGGAACATCAGCAGATACGTGCAGGAGAATCAGAAGCTGGTCCTTAAGGTGATAAGGGTAAACAAGGTTAGACGGGAGGTAGACCTCTCTCTTAGGCAGGTTACCGATGAAGAAAGAAGAGCTAAGATGCTTCAGATCAAACGGGCAGAGAAAGCCAGAAACGTGTTTAACACGGTTAGGAAGAGGCTCGGCTTAACCGAAGAAGAGGAAGCGAAGTATGAAGATGCCATACTGGAGGAGTATGACGATCTATATGAAGCGCTGGAGGACTTGGTCGCCAAAGGAGCGAAAGCCTTCGAAGGCTTGAACCTTCCGGTTGAATATGTTGCGACGTTAGAGCAGGTAGCGAAGGAGAAGATAACCCTCCCGACCGTCAATATTAAGGGGGTTATTGAAGCTAGGTCTCTAAGCCCAAACGGTATCGATATAATTAAGGAGGCGTTGGATGCTGCTGAAAAGGTTAAGAGCGGAGGGGCTGACGTGAAGATAACTTACCTCGCAGCCTCTAAATACTTGATAACCGTCACAGCGGAGAACTATAAGGTTGCCGAGAGGGCGTTAGAAGCCGCGCTTAATAAAGCCAAAAGCATCTTCCAGAAGAACAACGCATTCTTCTCCTTCACAAGGAGTCGATGAAGCCTTGGATAAGCTCCTTCGCAGATGTGACCGATGCCAGACCTATACGCTATCAAAGATCTGTAGCCGATGTGGAAGTGAAACCGTCTACCCACACCCACCAAAGTTCTCACTAGATGATAGATATGCTACATACAGGTTAGTGGAGCGCTACAAGAACCATAAGCCAAAAGAAGCCTAGATCTGCACCTTATACACCAAGACAGCAGCGAACACCCCCTCACTCGGGTTGTCTAGGCTGGAGGATTTGAAGACGAGCTTTAACAACCTATCTTCCTCAGTATACTTTAGCTGCTTCGTGTAGAGCGCGATGTATCCTGGCTTATACTCTGTACCTTGAAACCTACCATATCCATCAACAAAGGCTAGGAACTCAAAGGGCCACATCTTACCCAGTATCGTATTCTCCCAGAAGTATGGCTTAGGTGTAAACTCATCTTCGTAGAGGAATTGAGTAATATCCAAACCGCCTATTCGGATAAACCACTGCTTCTTACTTTCATCACCCCCTCCACCCAATACGTAGTATTCGAAGCCTTGTGAAGAGAACCTCTGCCCTGCTACAAAAGCTACTATGTAACCTGGTCTCAGCTTACCGAGATCTTTGGGGTCACGCAGCATATCTTTAAGAAGAGATGCCGCTTGCGTCTCATCCGACATAAATAGGCGAGCTATCTGAGCGATCTTGGTCGAGTTTATGGTAGCGTTATCCGCTAGGGTTGTTCGGTTACCCATTACCGTTATCCAGTATCCGTAATCCCACCAAGCTATTATGACAGCGTCTTCAGGGGTATTGTCTTTGATCCAAGCTAGGGCTTCACGCCAATCTGGAAGATCTGCTTTGAAGCTTGTACCCGCATTCGCTATGCTCACAGGCTGATCTGCCGCATCCCGCCAACTAGCGCCGACAGGATATACCATAGGCAGCGTTAGAAGCCCAATAAGTAAGATGGAGTAGAAGATCTTAACATCACTCCTAACCTCGTGTAGAAACGTCTTCTTACCCGCAACCTTATGAGATTTCAAAACAGAGGAAGAGAGCTCAACCAAACCGATAGCCCCCAGAATCGCTAAAGCCAGGGTTGAGTAGACCATAAGTCGAGAGAACGAAGATGCGATATAAACGCCCGATATGCCCAGGATTAGGGCTAAAACAGTAGCCGGGCTTCTGCGCCTAAACGCGATGTAAACGCCCAGTATGGCTAAGAACAAGAGCACACCATAAGAGCTGAAATACTCTAGGTGCGTAGGCACAAAGTGTTCAGCCACAGATTCAATAAGTGGATCAGCGGTCCTCTGAAAAGGGTAGACTACTGTAAAGTATCTAGCACTAACAGCCGAAATCGCGCCGAAGCTCACAACAAGTAGACCAGCCAGAAGCAGCGTAAAGACCGCTTTTAAGGAACTTCGCAGGAACATCTTATCCTCAATCAAAGTAAGTCTGTATGTTATGAGGCTGAAAAGATACCCCACGATAAGCAGCATACCTATAGGATTCAAAATGAATGACGGGCCGGGTCTCGGGAAGATGGAGCTGAAGATGAGCGTGAAGGATACTAAAAGTCCTCCGGAATATGTGGTCTTCTCTAAGTCGAATTTAAGCAGCGCGGCTATTATGAAGAAGAGTCCAAATACTATACCAAAGTACTGAGCTCCTCCCCAGCAGGTGTTAGCATAACCCAGTAGAATCCCGGCCAAGCTAGCCCGCCATATAACCCCCTTCATCTTAATCTTTGAATCGTAGATTGTGAGGAAGAGGTAGGTTGCCGACAATGCGAGGAAGAGCGCGAGCGGTTCTGACTTGAACCAGCCTAAGCTCCCACGCATAAGAAGAGGAGGTGATGTTGCGAAGAATAGTGCTGTTAGAAGCCCGCCACCAGCACCAGCAAACCTCTTACCGAGCAGAAACATAATTAGCGTAGTAAATGCGCCTAAGTAGACTGGAAGGATCACTAGGAAGTCGTAGAGGCTTATCTGGATGTTAAATATCTCTGTTGCTATAAGATATAGGATCGCTCCTGCGAAGTGCAGCCCAACTTGGGAGCTTGCGGCAACATTCCTCCCCTCAGGGAACCACGTGCTGTAATCTCTCCACCTAAAGTACTCGACGAATCCTGCTAGTCCGTTCGCTTTAACCCCCTCCACTAAATGGTTTGTTGCATAGTAGTCGAAGTAGGGGTCATATTCGTGGAGGTAGTAGCCGTACTTTGCCGGATATATTCTGAGGGAGAGCGCTATCGAGAAGACCGCCACCAAAGCGAGGGTAAGTAAGATGGTTCTAGAACTCACTGTTGGTCTACGGATAGATGTTAAAGATTCTTTAAGTGCGTGTCTTAGAGCCGCCAACCGATGATGCGCCTAGCCATACAGTTAAATCTGGTGGTTTTATAACTTTATGCGATACACCTTAAGACTTGGCTCTCGTTATAATCAACTATGACTTTATAGTAGCCCTCAAGCTGCTGATCTAGTTGAGGGTCTCCTGTGTCTACTCTTAGTGTGTCTAGTGTTGCTATCTTTCCTCTTGTCGCTATTACTATGATCCCACTTCTGCCAACTGCTCTTATGACTTCTGGACTTATCTGCTGGTTTCCTCGCCCGAAGATGTAGCCTTGCCGCCTTATTGGTGATACGATTATCTTCGCCTCCTTTCCCTTTATCGCCTCAAGAATCTGCGCCTCGTTAGCATCCTTTACTATAACTCTGTCCTTCTTAATCACATCAACCCCAAGAAGCGTCTTTGGAAGACCGAGCAGATCAGCAATGGCTTTGGTTGTCGTCCCAGAGCTAAGTATATAGATTTCGTCATCACCCATCTCTTTGACAAGTCTTCTGGCTATCGCCTTCTGGTTCTCCAACTCATCCTCAGTAATCATAGTGGGTATCTTTGATACTTGCAGAAGAATTGGGTCTGATAATGTTAGGAGATAGCCATAGAGTTTTATTGAAAGCTCATCTGACCTATACTTCTCTTCATCGACATCAAAGACTTCACTCAACCTAGCAGCCACTCTACCCCTCAGATACTCATAAACCAATCTAGCAGCCCCTCTTGGTGTAGAGGCGAAGACCGCTGAATACATCTTAACACCCGAAGGAACGCCAATCACAGGCACCCCCTCCTTGATAGCATCCAAAACATCCCTTGCTGTTCCATCCCCACCTACAAAGACAACCAAACCAACACCCTCCTTCACACAGTCTTTTACGGCTGACTTTGTATCCTCAGCCGTGGCCTCAGAACACTTTGCTGAACCCACAGCTTTGAAATCGAACCCCGCTTCTCTGGCCTCATCGCCTCCCATCTCTCCATCATAGCCTACTAGCTGTAGGGTAACCCCTAACCTCTTTAGCTCGCTTAGAAACTCTTTAGCCCGTTGCGGAGCTACTGGTTTCGCACCTAGCTCAAGGGCTTTCTCCACAATATCTTCTCCATCAGACCCCTTCAGTCCTACCCTACCGCCTATACCCGCCACGGGGTTAAGGATGAAACCTATCTTTTTTAGATTCAACTTTACCTATGCAACCATAATCCACAAGCGTTAATCCAGCCTCTTTAACACAGTACCCAGTATCTCGCTCTTTC
Source organism: uncultured Nitrosopumilales archaeon (assembly GCA_964421575.1). Lineage (GTDB taxonomy): Archaea > Thermoproteota > Nitrososphaeria > Nitrososphaerales > JAAOZN01 > JAAOZN01. The sequence goes on along the minus strand of CAYQXI010000059.1, from coordinate 4,444 downwards.
CTCCAGTATTCCGCGCTAGAGGTGCCCCACACCCATTGCATTTAACGAGGATATTCGCGTGAGAAAAGACGACTTGCTCGCTACCACAGTTTGAGCATTGAACCAGAAGGAAGCTGCTTCTCGGTTTAGGTAGGAGGATTCTCTCCCTCTTCACCATATTCTACACCTATGCCACAATCTCAAGTTTTCTTAGTCTGATGCCTTCTCTCAAAGTTTGCCTACCGCACTCTTTACACTTCAGCTTCAACGTCTGCTTCTTCGTCGTCTTTGCCGTCCTTTTAAGCTCGGGGAACTTCTGCCCACCATACCCTTTTTTATCTTCAGCGTGCCTTCTTGCACCTAAAGCTGTGCTTCGCTCCTTCCCCTTCTTGTATAGCGTAACGGTGTGGGTGGTATACTTGTTACACTTTTTGCAGTATGTGTTTATCTCCTTAGGAACCTTCATCAGTGGCACCTTCACCACTATTTGACCTCTAGCTATATAAATAGTTAGGCAGAATCCTCAAAACCACAGTTTGACCTCGACAGCACCCTCCTAACCATTAAACTTAATCCCTTTTAAAAACCGTTGGTGGAAAAGAAGCGAATAGGTTTAAGTGCATAAGCAACCTACCATAGTAAAGTTAGAGGCTGTAGAGATGCCGGACGCCGAAGCGTTGAAAGCAAAGATACTCAGTCAGAGGAAAGACCTTACTGAAGAAGAGTTAAACAGGCTTATAGAAGAGAAGAAGCGGCAAATAGGCGCAGGTTACCTTAGTGATGCCGGAGCCTGCTGGCTCATAGCTTCTGAGCTAGGCGTAACGCTTGAGGAGAAAGTGGCAAGTAGTAGTGAGGAGCTAACTCCAAGTGCTGTCCAGATAGGGTTGTCAGAAGCAACAGTCAGAGGCCGTGTTCTATCAACTTACACGACCAAAACTTATAGAAGACGGGACGGCACAACTGGCAGATATAGGCGTTTAGTGATATTTGATAAAGAAGCCTTCCTACCCGTAACGTTATGGGACGAAGCGGCTGAAAGCTCAGAGCGGCTATCGATCAAAACAGGCAGCCTGATTAGGGTCGTGAAGGGGTATGTGAAGGCTGGCTTAGACGGTAAGCCAGCGCTGCACGTAGGCCAGAGAGGTTACATCGAGACTCTGCCTGAAGATGAAGACTTCATAACTTTAGATGAGATTAGTCGAGATGTTGCCGATGTGAAGGGAGCCGAACGGAACCTCGTAATCAAAGGCGTAGTCGACTCCGAACCCAAGCACTCAGAGTTCGCGAGAAAAGATGGTTCGGGCAGTGTAACACATTTCTATCTTAAAGGAAAGGGTGAGCGGAGAGTCAGAGTTGTGCTCTGGGACATAAGCCCAGAGGTGTCGAGTAAGATAAGGATTGGTGAAGGTGTGCTGATGGCTGCTGTGCGCTCTAAGATCCTACCTAACGGAGAAGTTGAGCTGCATGGAGATGAAGCAACAACCATCATACCTTATGAAGTAGAGGTTAGCAGAAAGGTTCTTAGACTAGTATCAAAGGGTTCACCAGCCCAAGCAAACGGCGCAGCGACTATCATACTACTCGATAAATCAAGGCAAATACTGACCTATCTTGTTAAAGATGAAGCGCTACAAGTAATCAAAGAAATACCTTATGATGTGCTTGTTGAGGTAGCCTCACAGCGATCCATGCTCTCCGCAGCCTCAGATCTAAAAATAGTAAGGGAGGATGAAAGCACTCTACCAAAAACATCAGACCTACTCATCAAGGTCAAAGATGTCAAAGGCGGATCCAACCACCTCTTCCTCAAAGTGATAGCCTTAACCAAACCATTGACACAAGACATCTACACAAAAGAAGGGGCTAGCGTAAAGAAAACTGAATTGATCGTTGGCGACGAAACAGGGGAGATTAAGCTTAATGCTTGGCGAGAGCTCCACGAAAAGCTCCTCAACATAAGCCCCGGTGAACGGCTATTGCTCAGGGGCGTGGCAAGCCAAGTCGGGAGGGATGGTGCACCGTATCTCACAATTAGAGCATATAGTGATATTGAGAAGATTAAGTGATCCTTGAGGCGAACTCTTCTAGACTTCTTACTACAAATTCGCCTCTCTCTTTTCTGTTTCTATCTAGTAGATACGCCTTCACACCAACCCTTCTAGGGATTTCGAAGTCGAAGATCCTGCTGTCTCCTATGTGGTAGAGGTCTGAGGGCCGTAGGTTGAGCTCAGCGAGCACACTTAGGTAGACTTCTTCATCCTTCCCAGCCTTACCGAAGTCAGAGGTTGTGGAGAAGACTCTGGATATGAGAGGTGCTAGGCTCGTGTATGTAAGTGTTATATCGATGAAGTCGCGGGTAGCGCTAGTTATTATGATTAAGGTAAACCCCGATTTATGAAGTTTAGTAAGAGTTGGAAGTGTGTCGGGGTAGAGCCGCAGCCTATCTTTAAATCGGTGCAGCAGCCGATTAGGCTCCTCTCTTAACCCGAACTTAGACAACCAATAGCCCAGATCATACCACTCAAGCCTACTAGGACCGACTTTATCATATTCTTCATTAACCAGCTTAAGAGCCTCATCAAATGGTATGCCCCTAGCGTCAGCTAAAAGCGTAGGAACACCCTCAAACCACACAGCCTCAACAAAGCTGTAGTCCACAAGAGTGCCATCGAGATCAAATGATACAACCCTCAACTCAACCATCGAACTACCCAGCCGACTCTGATCTTTTTAAAACTAATTCATCTACCTAGCGCAGATCTGAGCTTCTCTAAGCAGAGTTGGCAGAACCATTCACCTTTCCTATATAACTCAAAAGGAGAGTTAGAGTAGAGCATCACACAGGACTCATTTAAGCAGTGCGGTAGCCCTAAGGTGTGCCCAAACTCGTGTATGAGGACCTTTCCAAACTGTTTTTCGAAGAAGGGCCTACCCTTATATGTGTATGCGTAAACCTCATCTACACCCTTCCAGAAGGCTGGGTCTATTCTTGCTCTAGAAACAACTGCGCAACCCTTCACAGCCAACCCGAAGACATAATTTGTACCAGTTGTGTAGATGTCTGAAGAGGTGAGTATGATAAGGATTTCTTCGCCTTTTAGTCTCAACCCCTCCTGGATGATAGCATCTGCAAGAAACTGCCTACCAAATCTTGTAACTCTATAAGGAAAGCCCTCCACATCCGGACGATGCTCCGAGACCTTAATCTTCAAGTAGTCTCCGAGCCTACTGCTGTAGAGGTTATAGGCGTACTCAAGGTCTACGCTTGTTAAATCGTTCAAGGGAAGTATGGTAAGCTCTTCAATAACACGCATCACTAACAGCACCACTGCTCCATCTTTGAGGTGCTCGCTTCGGAAACTTCACAACCTTCTTCTATCAACCCTACCGGAACGGCACGGTCGGAGGAGGTACATCTCATCACCGCTTTCAGTGCAGGTCAATCTCTTCATCCCGTCAACTCTGAGTGTCATATTCACAGCCTTATATCTTCTATGTCCTAAGATGTGTTTTGGCTTTAACCAAACAGATCTTTAACGATAGAAAAGGTTGGCAGATTTCTTTACTACAACGTTGCAGCGATGCCATAATACTCTTCGAGCGAGACGATTTTCTATTGCCCCTTCTTTTAAAGAGGAGCCTGTTTCTGTCTTTAAGCCTTAGTAATACGTATCCACAGATAACCTCTTGCCCTTAAGGGTAAACTTGATCTCATTCTCGCTTCTTGATTCAAGTATGTAGGTACCTCTATCCCATATCTCCACACTACCAGCGCCATACTCGCCTTCAGGAATGATGCCCTCAAAATTTATGTAGCTCAGATCGTGATCCTCTACCTGAATCGCCAGCCTCTTGACGCCTGGTGTCGAAGGCGGCTCTTTAGGCACCGCCCAACTCTTCAACACACCATCCATCTCGAGGCGGAGGTCCCAGTGGTCCTTAGTTGCACGGTGAAATTGGATAACAAAGCGGCCACTCAATCCTCTTCTTAGAGCGCAATCTACAATTTATGTTTGCTGCTAACACACATCTTATATTCAATTACCGTAACATATTTATGGCGTAACATATTTAAGTATGTATATATGATTTATGATTAGAATGTTAGGGTGGTAAAAACGGAGAGCAAGGTTTTAGGTACTGTAAAGGTGCTTGGGCCAGGATGCCCACGCTGCCAAGAGACAAAAAGGCTTGTAATCAACGCTTTAGCTGAGCTTCAGCTAGCGGCTGATGTGCAAGAGGTTAAGGACCCGAAGGAGATAGCGAAGCACGGGGTTATGTTCACGCCAGCCGTCGTCATAAACAACCAGATCGTTTTACAGGGTAGAGTGCCTAGCTATGAGGAAGTGAAGAAGTGGTTCGTAGAAAGGGCTGCTAAGAAGTGAGGTTAGTTGGGTAAAGTAGAGTATGCTGCTGCACAGAAGAAGCTAGTTGAGATCCTCGGTTTAAAGTTTCCACCCGTGGC
>CAYQXI010000058.1:0-32714 GCA_964421575.1 uncultured Nitrosopumilales archaeon | reverse complement strand
ATCTTGGCTGGACTCCCGAGAATGGAGGTGAAACTGAGCTGGGAGGAATATAACCCAGTCAAGCTTCTAACACTTATCAAAAACATCCGCGAGTTTCTTGAACCATCTAAACAAGAGAAGGCTAGCCAAATAATCGAAACGCTGCGCAGAATCCTACCTCTGAACAAACACATCGTTGAAAGAGTAAAAGAGGCAATAGAAAAGGGTGTTCAGCTAGAAGGTTTCGAGGACTATGTTAAACGGGTTGTTGTGGATACCAGGAACTTCCTAAAAGAGGCAGTTACACCAAAGGTCGTTGACGAAATCGCAAAGAGCAAGGAAATATCACTAAAAAAGAGAAACGGCGATCTATATCTTGTTATAGCTGACCCTGTGGCTTACCTTCAAGCCTCTGGAAGAGCGTCAAGGATGTTTGCTGGTGGAATAACGCGAGGTGTAAGCTTCATACTTGTAGATGATGAGAAGGCCTTCTACTCGCTTAAGAAGAGGTTGGAGCTTATGCTCGGAGAGTTTTCGCCGGTAGAGTATGATGAGAAGGCGGTTGAACGGTGGTTTAGGGGGATTGATGAGGATAGAAAGATTATAAGAGAGATTAGGGAGGGGAAGATCTCTAAGAGGATTAAAGATTTCATAAAAACTGCCTTGCTGATCGTCGAATCACCAACGAAGGCCAGAACTATTTCGAGGTTCTTTGGTAGGCCCTTCAAAAGAAAAATCGACGACATAACGGTTTTCGAGGTAAGCACTGGCGAGTTTGTGCTTAACATCGTTGCCAGCATGGGACACATCTTTGACCTAGTTTTGAACGAGGGTCTCCATGGTGTCAAGATTGAAGATGGACGTTTTATACCGATATATGACTTTATCAAAAAATGTAAGAAATGTGGGGAGCAGTTCACTGGATTGGAGTTTTGCCCTAAGTGTAAGAGCTCGGAATATTATTCGAAGAAGGATCTTGTGAAAGCTATGAGGAAGATCGCATTAGAGGTTAACCACGTCTTTGTAGCTACAGACCCCGACATCGAAGGGGAGAAGATCGCTTACGATGTGTACTGCTCACTCTACTCCATGAACAAAAGCATTGAGCGGCTGGAGTTTCACGAGATAACAAAGAAAGCTTTCCTCAACGCTCTAAGAGAGAGGCGTGAGATAAATCTGAGGATGGTTGAAGCCCAGCTCGTCCGCCGCATAGAGGATAGATGGATGGGGTTTGAGCTTAGTCGAAAACTTTGGCAACGCTTCCAAAACTATAGGCTTTCGGCTGGAAGAGTTCAGACACCGGTTTTGGGTTGGATAATCGAGCGGGTAAGCGAGTCAAGAAAGAAAAAGAAGGTTTTGCTAGCGATTCTCCCTAATGGCTTAAAGGTTTCTGTTGAAAACCCCACTTTACAGTCACCACTTCAAAGCCTTAAAGCGACGATAAGAAGCTTGGGGAGCGAGGAGCGAACGGTTAGCCCACCACCTCCCTATACGACAGATACGCTGCTTCGTGACGCATCGGTGAAGCTGGGTTTTTCAGCGACAAAGGCTATGATGATCGCGCAAGATTTGTTTGAAGTCGGTTTATGCACCTACCATAGAACGGACTCGACAACCGTATCTACGGTTGGTATAGGTATAGCGAGAGAATACATAGAGGAAAGGTTTCCGGATCTTTTCGTTCCAAGGAGATACGCGATGGAGGGGGCGCACGAATGTATAAGGCCCACAAAGGCTGTGGACGCTGAGAGATTAAAGAACCTTGTATCCCTTAGAATTTTGAGGTTCTCTAAAACGCTCACCAACGACCATTTCCAACTCTACGACTTGATATTCAAGCGCTTTATCGCTAGTCAGATGAAGGAGGTCAAGCTTCTCTACCAAAAGGTTAGGGTTTTGATAGATGGAAATGAAACAATAGTTGAAAACCCCGTAAACATACTCAGCGAAGGCTTTAACAGAATGCTACCAATAAAGGTTGCAAGCTTTATCGAAGAGGGCGGATATGAGTTAAAGTTTGCAAGGCTGCTCTATTTGCCGCTGGCAAGACCCTACAGCCAAGGAGAGGTGATAGCGCTGATGCGGGAGAAGGGTGTAGGGAGACCGAGCACCTACGCAAAGATCGTCTCCACACTCCTTGAGAGGAAATATGTTGTGGAGAAGAAGAATAAGCTCATCAGCACACTCTTAGGCTACAAGGTCTACACATACCTAAGCCAACACTTCAAGCAATATATATCTGAGGAGACGACAAGGAGGCTTGAAACCCTTATGGATCTGGTGGAGCAGGGGAAAGCCGATTACAATGAAATCTTAAAGGGGCTACACCAGGAAATTTTGGAGATAAGGAAGGTCTAACACTCTAAAAAGGAAACGAATCCTCTGTTAATATCAGCAAGTTTAGCAGCATTTCCCAGAATCAACCACCTTATCAGCTACCATTTCTAACAAGGGCAACGGAGTAGAACCATCTCATACTTACTGTGCGACTCTCTCCTTATTAGGCTTACAGCTTCGAGACAAGAATCTAGTAGTATAGATTGGTGCGGGGGGTGGGATTTGAACCCACGAACGGCTGACCGAGCAGATCTTGAGTCTAGGCGTTGCTCTGCCCCCTATTGTCGCCTACCTCAAGGGCTTTGACCTGGCTCGGGTTGGGGGTGCTTTTCACTAACCCCCGCGCCCCCGCCTATAACCCCTTTTACTACACTCTGATTTAAACTGCTTCTATCCTCTGGGTGAAAGAGTGGTCATTATTATGATGATTATCATAAGTGCGATGAAGAAGATGGTATATATCCTTGAGACGCGTTTGGCTCGCTGTTGGCTCTTAGCTTCGCTTTCTCTGCACTCGTTAGAGCAGTAGATCTTTCCCACTGGTATGGCTTTGCCACAAACCTTACAGTGGGTATGTGGTGGTATCGGAGTTTTTTGCTGTGACATCTCCGCTCAACCTACAATCAGCGTCCCTATATCTCTACCTATCAACGCCTCTCTTATAGCCTCTACGCTACAATGGATGATGCGTGTAGGTATCTTAGACCTCTCGATGATCTTAAGAGCGAGAGGATCCATCAGCTCATAGGTCCCAGCATACACCTCACCCTCCAATATACGTCTAAGCTCAGCCACACTAACCTCTCTAAGCAGCTTCGCATCAGAATACCTCTTAGGGTCCTTTGTGTACACACCGTCAACATCAGTAGCATTCACAAAGAGGGATGCTGAGAGGCGCTCAGCGAGTAGTGCGGCTACCGCGTTTGTGCTTTGACCCGGCTGGAAGCCGCCAGTTACAACCACTCTGCCTGTAGAGGATGCTCTAACCGCCTCCTCTAGTGTATGTGGTGGGTAAGGGTAGGCTGTGTAGCCGAGTGCTACGATAAGGAGCTTGGCGTTTATTCTGGACACATCTATTCCGAATTCGTCCAATGTGGATTGGTCTGCTCTTAGATTCTTAGCATAATCTATGTAGCGTCTAGCCGCTTCCCCTCCGCCTGTAACTACTGCTGGTATTTCAATTTCTTTGAGGGTATCCATTATTGCTTGTGCCACTGCTTTGACTTCTTTGGCACCTCTATCGAATAGGCTACCAGTAATTTTGAGTACGACCCTCTTCCTCAATCTTATTGGAAGAGTGGGGCATCATATTATATTCTTAACGGTCTCAAGGATCTCGTGTTATTCGATCATCTTAAGTAGGTCTGATGCAGTTATTATCCCGATTACCTTGCTGTTTTCAGCAACCAGAACAGCCTTACAGTACTTTATCAACGGTATTATGGCTTTCGCTGGGGTCGATACGTCAACAATTGGTGGTGGCGGATCCACTATCTGCTGAACAAGGGCTTTACCTACCTTCTCTGGTTCTCCACTCATCATCATCTTCATGATCCCCTCTTCTGTGATCAAGCCAACGATCTTATCTCCATCGAGCACTGGTAGTTGGCTAAACCCGTGTCTCCTCATAACCTCAGCAGCCGAGGCTGCCGTATCCTTTGCTGATGCGAACACTACGCTCCTACTGCATATGTCACCAGCCTTCGGAGAGTTCTTAGCCTCTAGCATAGTAAGGACCTCGAAGATTCTTTTAGCGGTATCGTAGCTTGGTTTGCTTCTGCCTGTTTCAATCTGGTTGATCAGCGATGTGCTAACACCAACCAATGAGGCTAGCTTTCTCTGTGTCAAACCGAGCCTAAGCCTTATGCGGCGAATCTCCTCTAGCTTTGGAAACATCCGCCTCCACTGATCTATACGTGTCCTCTGTTGTTTTTAAACTTGTTCACCGATTTTAAAAGGCTGGCAAACCGTTCTTACTGAGAGAAGAGAAAGAATCATACTTAAAGTATTGTTGGTGCACTCGGATTAAGTTTATAAGATGACATTCGGAAGGATCTTTGAAGAAGGTTTGAAGGTGCTGATAGAGAGCAGCATCCTATTAACTTAAGGTGGATGGTGTGCCTACCTCAAATTCTGTCACATTATATAGGGTGAAGCGTCTCCTCGCGGAGCTATCGGAGAAGAAGGGTAGGGGGACTGAGCTGATCTCACTTTATATACCACCAAAGAAAGCTATACACGAGGTTATTTCAAACTTAAGAGAAGAGTACGGCACAGCAGCGAACATTAAATCCGATTCGACGAGAAACCACGTTATGGATGCGTTGGTCAAGACTATGCAGCGGCTCAAGCTCTACAAAACTACACCAGAGAACGGGTTGGTAATCTTCTGCGGCGCTCTACCCACCGATGGACCTGGGAGCGAAACCATCTTCCTATATGAGGTGTATCCACCAAAGCCGATTCAAACATACCTCTACAGATGTGACGACCACTTCCACCTCGATATACTAAAAGATATGCTAAAAGAGGAGAAAGTTATCGGATTACTCTCCATAGATGCTACAGAAGCAGCCATAGGAATCCTAGCTGGCTCCAGATTTGAAGTAGTGGATGAGGTCACCTCAGGTGTAAGTGGCAAACATAGGGCGGGCGGGCAATCAGCAAGAAGATTCGAGAGGTTAAGAGAAATGGAGCTCACAGAATACTACCACAGAGTAGCGAGGCACGCAAACAAAGCGCTCCTAGAAGACCACACCGTCCAAGGTCTAATAGTTGGCGGACCCGGAGGTACAAAAGACGACTTCCTAAAAGGCGAATACCTCGACTACAGGCTGCGTAAAATGATCTTAGCCGTGTTGGACACATCCTACGCTGGGCGAGAGGGGCTAAGAGAACTCGTCGACAAAGCCTCAGACATACTACAAGATGTTAGGCTGATCGAAGAGAAGAAGCTCGTAACAAGGTTCCTGAGGGAAGTCAACTCAGCAGACGGGTTAGCGGTTTACAGTGTTAAAGACGTCTTAGAAGCGCTACAGAAGGGTAGTGCTGAGACGGTGCTCGTCTCCGAGGACCTCGACTGGATTCACATAAAGTTGGTCTGCGCAAAATGCGGCTCAACAAGAGAAGCAAACGTCCCAAGATCTGACTACATTCAAGAAAAGCAGAAGCTAATTAGCACACCTTGTGAAAACTGCGGCTCACTCGAATTCGAGGTTTCAGAGCGGGACTTCATAGAGTATTTAGCTGACCAAGCCTACCTTTCAGGGGCGAATGTCGAGGTAATATCTTCCCGAAGCGAAGAGGGGGAGATGCTGAAGAGCTTTGGCGGCTTAGCAGCACTACTAAGATACAAATAGAAAGGTGGTTAAGCGATGAAGATAAGCTGGAGGAGATACACCAAATACTTAGGCGGCTTAATCTGCTTCTTCGCAGGTATACACATAGGTAATGCATACGTGACAGGATACTGGAGATTCGACCCATTCAACGTAGGCTGGGATACCGTCGGTAGAGGCATCATACTACTCATAATAGGACTGCTCTTCATCTACTGGTCACAGGAGCGGAAGTAAATACTATTCTTGCTAAACATTTCATTCACAGAGGTTTACATTAGAGCGGTTGTTGCTCTCTGGTTGTTAAGCCATTATCATGTTTGATATTTGACTTAAGAAAATCTGATTTTGCTTCAAACAACATCCACAATTCCATCTGCTCACTAGGTTGGTTGGCTAAATCGAACCACTGGATTAGAACGGTAAACTACACTTTAATATACCTAATTTAACTACCTCACTAAGCTGATGGCATCTAACGAGCGTTTAATCCCAAGGCAGCCAGAAGTTAACATAGGCACCGCTGGGCATGTAGACCACGGTAAGACGACCTTAGTGGAAGCTATTACAGGGGTGTGGACGAGTGCACACAGCGAGGAGCTCAAGAGGGGCATAACTATAAGGGTGGGTTACGCAGATGCAGCCATCTACAAATGCCCTAACTGCCCAAGCCCCGACCGATACTCACCACACCCAAAGTGCCCGCACTGCGGCTCACCGACAACCCTACAAAGGGTTGTGAGCTTCGTTGACTGCCCGGGGCACGAAAGCCTCATGGCTAATATGCTTTCAGGAGCAGCTGTTATGGATGGAGCCATACTGGTTATCGCCGCTAACGAACCTGTTCCCCAACCTCAGACCAGAGAACACCTGATGGCTCTTCAGATGTTAGGGATGAAGCACATTGTAATAGTCCAGAATAAGGTTGGGTTGGTTGACGATCAGAAGGCTTTAGAGTCGTATCACGCGATCAAAAGGTTTGTTGTCGGGACGGTTGCTGAAAACGCGGTGGTTATACCGATTTCAGCCCAGAACCGTATAAATATAGATGCGGTTCTAGAGGCTATCGAAACATACATACCCACGCCTCAACGTGATCCGAATGCGCCACCATTGATGCAGATCCTTCGCTCCTTTGATGTGAATAAACCCGGTACACGTATTCAAGACCTTAAAGGTGGTGTAGTGGGTGGTACTCTGCTCCAAGGCGAGCTTAAGGTTGGTGATGAAATAGAGATAAGACCGGGTCTAATAGATGGGAAACCTCAGCCGCTCCTCACTAAAGTCAGAAGCTTAGGCACGAGTGCTGGTTTCGTGGAGAAGGTGAAGCCGGGGGGGTTGGTAGCCATAGGTACTGCACTAGACCCAGCCTTAACAAAGTCGGATTCACTTCTAGGCTGCGTAGTAGGGTACCCTAATACACTACCACCTATCCTAAACTCTATAAGCATGACAGTCCAGCTCTTTGAAACAGCTGTCGGCTCACCAGACTTGGCGAAAGTTGAAAAGATAAGAAGCGGCGAAGTCCTGCGGCTTAATATAGGCACAGCCTTGACACTCGGCAACGTGACAGCAGCAAAAGAAGACACAGTTGAAGTAGCCCTCCGCCGCCCAGTATGCGCAGATAAAGGGGCTAAGGTTGCCATATCAAGGCGCATCGGAGATCGTTGGCGCCTTATAGGTGCAGGAGTGTTAAACTGAGGAGGCAGCGTTGGAGGTAATTTTGGATACAAGTTTTCTTTTAGAGCTGGTTTCAAAGCCCATTAAGCGGTTAGATGAATTAGAGGTCGAATTAGGGAAGGTTGAGTTTATCGTCTTAGAGCCTACGGTCAGAGAGTTAAAGAGGTTGGCATCTAAACGAGGGGTTAAGGCTAAAAGAGCCTACACTGCACTAAAATATGTAAAGAATCTTAGGGTTGTGAATCTGGATGGGAAGAGGCTGAGCGCAGACTCAGCCATACTTTACTATGCCCTAAAGTATAGCGCGGCTGTCGCAACTATAGATCAGGAGCTGAGGGATAGGCTCAAAGAGGAGGGTGTAGTTGTTATCACTTTGCGTGAAGACAGTGTTTGGGTTGACCGATAGACGCAACCGAAACCTTCTTAATCTAATTCTTTGCAGCATTCCCCTCGGCTGCGAGGGTGTGTAAATTGTTCTACATAGTCGAGTTAAAGGATGTCATTAGGGTGCCACCGTCAAAGTTCGGCACGCCTTTAAAGGATGTAGCCTATGAGACACTCAAAGTCAAGTATGAGAGCAGCATAAGCCCAGAATACGGATACTTGATCTACATTATCGACTTACAAGTAGATAAGGTGGGGAAGATAATACCTGGGGACGGCGCGACCTATCATCACGTTACATTTAAAGCTTTAGCGTTTTTACCGAAGTTACAAGAGGTCATAGAGGGTGAGGTTGTGGAAGTTACCGATTTCGGCGCATTCATTAGAATAGGTCCAGCAGACGCATTACTTCATCTATCCCAGATAACCGATGATTACTTGACCTGTGATGTAAAGCAAGGTGTAATAACGGCTACACAGACCAAGCGGACGCTCTCCGTAGGTTCTAAAGTTAGAGTAAGGATTACTGCAGTAAGCTTGGGTCGCGGCGCAGCTACAGGGAAGATAGGTGTAACTTGCCGCCAACCCTTCTTAGGCGCTTTAGAGTGGATAGAAGAAGATTTAAAGAAGGTTGAGGCGAAGCCAGAAGCAAAGAAAGCTGAGAAGAAGGAGAAAGGGTAGAAATGGTTAAAGAATATGCTTGCAGGCAGTGTAAAATGTTAACCACAGGAAAAGTCTGCCCAAACTGCCACTCAACCGATTTAACAGCAGAGTGGTCAGGTCTAGTTATAATCTTAGATGTAGAGCACTCACAGGTAGCAAAAGCGTTGAACATCAAGACACCGGGCAAATACGCCTTAAAAGTAGCTTAAGAGCGTGAGCAATTGGGTGAAACATCGCTATATCGTCTTCCGGAGGATCTAAGATACGAGCTTAAGAAGCCACTGGGCAAGCTCATCCCAAGTAGCGAGATCTCCAAGCAGTCTCTATTAGAAGAAGTTTATGGTGCTAAGTTTGTGGTAGCCGTAGGCGACGCTACTTCAGAAACTCTAAGCCGCTTAAAAATTCAGCCAGACATCTATGTTGTAGACGGTAGGGAGCAGAGGGGTGTGAGGAATTTGCCCTACTTGGAAGCTAAAAACGAGATCAAGGTGAAAAATCCAGCGGGCTTCATATCTGAAGAAGCGCTCAAAGCTATCTTGGAAGCAGCAAAATTAGAAAAGCCGGTGAGGATACTTGTCGAAGGTGAGGAGGATCTCTTGGCACTCATTTTCCTCGCCACATACCCGCCTTCAACAGTTTTGTTTTACGGCCAGCCGAATGAAGGTGTTGTTGTAGCTAGACCCAAATCTTGTAGAGATAAGGCAAATTACATACTTGGAAGGATGGGTGTGCCTAGAAGATTTAGAATGCCGCTACAAGTGGACAACCCATCTTCTTAAATATAGATGATTAAGCCCCCTACTACGAGGGCACTTGGCATTCGAGGTCATAGAGGAGCGAGAGAACCCTTTACTTAACAGGAGAGAGGTCATCTGTGTATTCCCAGACGGCGCTGGGAAGATAACGCGCGCCGATGTCGTGAAGGCTGTATCGGAGAAGTTTAGCGTCCCATCAGAACAAATCATCCCAATAAGTATAAAGCACTCACACGGTATTAGAGACATTACAGCCACTGTCTACATTTATAAAAATCTCGACGACGCTAAAAGGCAGCTACCTAAACACATCATCTTGCGCCTCCTACCAAAAGAGGAGCGTAAGAAGCTCTTGGAACAGAAGCGTAAGCCTAAGGAGGAGAAGAAGCAATAGGTGAATTAAATGGCTGAAGCTGAGAAGGAAGTTAAAAGAAAGATGAGCCCGAAGGTGTGGCAGTTCTACAAAGTCGAGGGGGACAAGCTCCTTAAATTAAAAAAGGAGTGCCCAAGGTGTGGTAGAGGCTACTTCTTAGCCGAGCATGAAAACCGATATACCTGCGGGAAATGCGGTTACACTCAGTATAAAAAGAAGTGAGCGCTTCACTTAACAAGCTCTTCTCGAACCATCTTGGCCACATTCGGTAGAACTACCGGTTGGAAGGGTTTAAGATATTTTAGCGAAGCCGCTGCAACGAGCACGCTCCTCTCCCCAACCGCAAGGTAGCCTTCCTTAAAAGCCTCAATAAAGCCCTTTATTCTTTGCGAAGGAGAAGCTAGCTTGATCGCATAATAGATGAACTCCGCTATATCCCAGCTCGGGTCTCCGCCCTCCATCGCTTGCTCAAGATCAGTTAAATATAGCTTTGAGTCGCAGTAGAGTGTATTGCTCGGCTTTGTGTCTCCTATCGTATACCCTTTACTATGGACCTCTGCTAATGTTCTACCGTATAGTTTGACCGGTTCTAAATCATCGCTCTCCCCCTCTAAATATTGGGTGATAATATGAGCCAAGCTCCTCCCCTCTACAAACTCCGTAACCAAGATCCTGTCTGAAAGATACACCAGTAGAATATGGGGGGTGTGAAATCCGAGTTCTCTAAATCTCAGAAGCGCAGTATATTCGTATGCCATTCTGGCATCAGGGTTCTGCTCAAACCTCTTTGTCGGAATCGCCCAAATGTTGAGAAGGGCCCATTTAAAAGCCGCTATGTTCTTGAAGCGTTTAACGACAGCCCTCTGAGTCCTTCCACCATCTGAGATCTCCACAAGCTGTGTTGTACTGTAGAACTCACCCAAGCCCTTGAACCTTATTTCAGCAGAGGTATCGAAGCCGAAGTATTGTTTAGCCTCCTTCACCCAATCGTCGCATTCAACTACAAGCCTCCCTTCGCCTACAGTAAGTGCTTTCATAGGATGCTTTAAGAGTTCAGGAGCCTCGCCGACAGAGCGGCTTCTACTCAGCTTAGAGACGAGTTCCTTCCCTACAACATCTAACCCAACGCGCCCGGCGTAGCTATGCACAGCATACTGGGTTATACCACGGGAGGCATAGGTTAAAAGAGAAAGGATCTTACCCATCTGAGTAACTCTTATGCCAGACCGCTCTACTCTAACCTTACCATCTACAAATTTAATCAAGCCCTGTTCTTCAATCTCCTTTAAGGCTTCCTTGAATCCTTCAAGCGTCGCTTCGAGGTTTCTACTGCTATGGGGTCCGCTATACGTTTTTACGTAGCTATAGTATGCTGGCGGATAAATTGCTGCCCTCTTCTTTAGCTTAGCGAAGAGGAAGTATTCTGGCGGAATCAGCAGTATAGTTGAGAGTTCGCCATAGGTTGATGCTAGATCCCTTAACGTTTCGAATATGACTCTCTTCTTGTAAGTTACTTCTATGCTTCTGAGGAATTCGGCACCTCGAACAGCTTCGTAGATGTTGAGCAGCCTCCCGACCACGAACTCTCCTAGCTTCGCTTTCTCAGCGTCCTCTTCAAGAGCCTTCGCGTCTACGAGTAGAGCCGATACTGGTACCTCGCCTTGGATGTATTTGTAGCGTACAGCTGGTTTATAGTCTTCTAAGATTACCAGCACATCGTAGTCGCTATCTGGCTTCGCGTAGCCAGCCACCCTAGAGCCATATAAGCATACGCTGACAACTTTTTCGTCTTTTAAGATAGGTTCTATGACCTTTTCTACCGCCTTCACTTCGTCCTCTCCAACATACTTAGGCTTCTTTTCAGGGCTGCTCATCGGCTTCGCTCTTCCAACTCCTTTAACTTGGCTAAGAGAGATTGATCTAACCTTAGGTTCAGAATTGAGTTGATGGATAGTCTAATAACGTTGCTGTCCGGTGTTAGTCTGATCGTCGGAAGCCCCTTCGCAAGCCAATTCTTCAGCACTTTCTCATGAAGCTTTTCGTCCACCAAGCCGTTACTAAACTTCTTTTTTAGAAGCCTCCTTAAAGACCTATCCTTATAGATTTTCTCAAGGTGTGTAAAGCCGCTGGTATCTACGTGAACTGCTTCAAACATAGATGATGTAAGCTCAGACGATAACACCTCCTTGCTGCTAAACTGCTTTACTAGAGAAGCGTAGTGAAGAAACTCGTGCGCTAAAATAGCATGCAGAGTCGCCTTCGAACCGTAAGCGATCAGAGCTGCTGTAATTTGTACGACAATCTCTAGGGCACCATCCACCTCAACGGGGAATGTTCTGGCATATACCACCCCTATCTGCGAGGGTTCAAGCTCACTGGACATTATGGGTAGGAAGGGTTCAACGTAATAAGGGGGGTACTTCACACCAGCGGCTTTCTCGACTCTCTTAATCCCCTCATCCAGATATTTTAACCTAGAGCTGATCTTCTTCATAACACTTCTAGGAATTCGAGCGCGAACATCCGGTTGTTCCAGCCTAAATAGAGGCTCCAACTTCTTTACCCACGACCATAAAATTATCCAAACATCCTTTACTTAAGGTTATAAGCGGAGCTCACGTAACATAGCTCAGGGGGTTATGAAGCCTAGTACCGCAGCCAAAGATTTGAGAGAAGTGTTGGCTACGGTAGACCCCCAATTCTAGAGAAAAGGCTGTGCTCTATTTAACCAGCGCAAAAAGAGAGGAAGGTTGTCGTAGTCCTCTTAAGCAGCATAGAAAGTTCTGAGAATGTAGATGCCTTGTAACGTTAGTGGTAGAGACAGCATTACATGACTTACAGCGTCTTTTCAACACTACTTTCTTCAGAAATAGGTCTATCTTAGCAAGTGGTTAAAAATCATCGCAGAAGCGCCTAGGGCTATTTAGCCATGTTAAGCACATAACGACTGTCTACCGTTACACTTCCCCTGTGGTCAGAAGATAACATCTAATATAGCAAAAGGTGGCTGAAGATAAGTAGAGGGTCAAAAAAGACTACGCGCCAAGCAAGGATTTGAATACAGAGAACGTAGCAAGCTACAGAATAGGGGACTGATAGAGTCCCCTAGAATTTTCGATACCTTACTACTCTCCTTACGCTCTATTTGGGTAGGACGTACACAGGCTCCCTACTTTTGCTACTCATCTCTACGAAGGTTTCGGTATGCGTTATACCATCGATGGCTGCGAATTTGTTTGAGATGAGGTCACGAAGTTCGTCTAGATTACGTGTTTTTACGAAGATTATCAGATCGAATCTGCCCGTAACTTCGTGGACACTCCTTACTTGATCAAGTTCGAGTAACGCATCCATAACAGCTGCTCTGCGTTTTGAATCGACATTAGCACCAACGATTGCATCAACATTGTAGCCTAGTAGCTGCTCGTTTACAACGACGGTAAACTTCTTTATCAAGCCCCTCTTGATTAGCCTCTTTATTCTGCTGTAGACGACTGAGGGGTTTACATTTATCTTCTTGCTGAGCTTTGGGACTGATATGCTGGCGTCGTTAACAAGCTCTTTAAGGATCTTCATATCTAAATCATCGATTTTACCCATTTATCGGCTTCACCACCTATTAGTTGCAGAGGAAGTGGTTAATAAACTTAAAGATTTTAAGGGTATTTTACTAGGAAATAGCACAGCCTAAGTGGTACGCTTAGTCTAGGAAACCCTTGACTTCTAACAGTTCAGCAACCAGAACCGCACCCTTTGCTGCACCCATCTTTGTATTATGTGATACAAGCACATACTTCACACCGTTCTCAAGCGCCCCATCGAGTCTAATCCTACCGACAGTGGTAGCCATACCGTCTTCTCTGTTGCGATCAAGGCGAGGCTGGGGTCTGAATGGATCATCTAATACGTGGATCATCTTTTTTGGCGCAGAAGGTAGGTTAAGCTTTCTAAGATCACTGCCCGCTTCGTTCATAGCCTCTTTAACCGCCTCCACGGTCAAAGGCTTCTGCGCTGAAACGAAGACAGACTCGGTATGCCCATCCTTAACGTTAACTCTTGCGCATGTGCAGCTGACCTTAAAGGGCGCGTACTCTATACCCTCAGCACCAAGCTTACCAAGTATTTTGAGTGTCTCGGTCTGGACCTTCTCCTCCTCCTTAGGTATATAGGGTATGATGTTGTCGATGATATCAAGCGCCAGAACACCCGGACTTCGACCAGCACCAGAAACAGCCTGCATAGACGTCATAAGGACTATGTTGATGCCGAATCTATCGTAGATGGGTTTAAGCGTTATAACAAGCCCCGTAGTTGTGCAGTTAGGTATAGGTGTTATGAAGCCCCTCCAACCCCTCCTCTCCCTCTGCTTGGATAAAAGAGCCACGTGCTCAGTATTAACCCCAGGGACAAGAATCGGTACATCTGGCTCGTATCTGAAGGCTGAGGCCGTGCTCACAACAGGCTTCTCCTTAGCATACTTAGGCTCAAGCAGCAGAGCTTGTTCAGATTCTAGAGCCGTAAATATCAAGTCGCAGTCATCTACCCTCATCGTTGAGGCGTCCTCAACCTTCATCTTCAAAACCTCTGGATCAGGCTCCTCCTCGCAGAACCAACCTATAGATCCGCTTTCTCGTTTAAGAGCTTCCTCATATGTCTTCCCGGCCGATTTCTGCGAGGCAGCCAACTTAACTATGTTGAACCAAGGATGCTTCTGTAGAGCCACTATGAACTGCTGCCCAACGACGCCAGTTGCCCCTACTACAGCGACCGAACGCATACTACTACCCTACCCCACACAAAAAGATATTCTTTATGCGGAAGAGTGTCTGGATAATGAGATTAGCGTCTTTGATGCCTCAAACAAAACGTAAAAATAAGCAGTGGCAACCCCCTTATTAATGAGCTCCGGTGGTGTAGTCCGGTCAAGCATAGCGGCCTTACCTTATAAGAGGGGCCAGTCGAGCCGCTGATCGCGGGTTCAAATCCCGCCCGGAGCACTTAATCTTACTATGATAGTGGGTTAAGAGTGCTATGTGGAGGTTATAACTCTCTGCGTTTGAAGACAGAAATATACATTAACTTGTTTTGTGAAGATGGTTTATGGGGATATGTTACCATGACTCTTAAGCTTGAGATTGAGAATTTTAAGAGCATTAGAAAGGTGGAGCTGGAATTAGATGACTTAACAATATTAGTAGGACCACCTGCTGCGGGCAAGTCCAATATTCTTGATGCTTTGGCGATAATGGGTTACCTCCACAAATTTAATGTTTTAAATGAGGAGTATAAGAACTACGCAGCAAACCTAGAACCTCTCTTGTTTTCTGCCAGATTCCGAGAAATATCTCAACTCTTCAGAGACTACATATTAACAAATACCATAAAGCTGAAGGTAGCGGGGGGTGTTAATTTAAGTTATGAAATTTTATACACAGCTGGTGCGGCAAAGGTTATGGTAGACGGCAAGCCGTTACCTTGGGATTTAAAAACCCTTAGACCTGACCCAATGAGTGAGTTACAAAACTTTGTTAAGACCATACCTTCTCTTGAGAGTAGATTGTATGGCTTTGACAGATATGGTCTAATGAGCGAAGCTAGCACCCACCCCTTAAGCGCTCTACACACCCGCCTTCAAAGCCTTTCAACGGCCAAAGATACCCCATCCTCTATATTAAGTGAGGTCGGTTGGAACGCTCCATACATAATCCGTAGACATAGTAAGGTTGTCAATAACATTAACGAAGTGTTAAGGGAACATCTAGGTGAAAAGATGGAGCTTAAGGTGCGCAGAACAGGTGAGGCGCTAATCTTTGATTATGATAATGAGATTGATATGATAGGTGTTTCTGAGACCGTATTTAGAGTTCTCTACACCCTACTAGCCCTCGACTCCTCACAATTCTACGTAAAATACCATAGTCTTGAGAAAAAGTTTATGGCGCTCTTTGAGGAACCAGAGGCACACGTATTTCCATATTTCCTAAATATATTAGCAGACCATATAAGCAACGCTGTGAACAATATCTATGTCGTCATTTCAACACATAATCCGATTTTCGTTTCGTGGCTTTGGGATCGCGTGGAGAAAGTAAAGACGTATTATGTTTATAGAGAGGCAGACGGATCCACATCCGTAAGGGAGCTAGATATTGGGAAGATGGCTAGAGAATTGGCTACTGCAGAAGAAGTATTACTAAAACCACCTTCAGAAGTCATAAAGAAGTACGTTGTAGAGGTTGCTGAAGGTATTGAAAGTAAGACAACTGCTAGCTGAATGCTATGCCAACACTTGTTTTGCTAAAATAGTTGCCAAGACCCTTGGTTTAACGAGCGACCCGTACCACTCTCCTAAAATGGGCCGTGACAAAGTTTTAGTGAAAGCTAGAAGAGCACTCGAAAAATTCGATAAAAGCGATGAATCATTGCTCATTATTATAGATTATGAGAGGGGTGCTTCAAGGAAATATATAGATGAAAATTTTGAGAAGAAGGAGATATATGAGAGTAAAGTGTACATAGGAGTCTTTAAGAGAGACAAAAGACTAATCGCTATCATCTTTGATCCGGATATTGAAGAGTTTCTGTGTAAAGTACTCGATAAGTATTGTAATGAAAGCGAAAGGAAAGTGCTTAAACGTGGTGACTTAAACAGAGTTTGCAAAGAACTCCATGAAGTCATGACAGCAAAACTAGAGAACTCATTAACGATATTGAAAAATGAGCTCCAACAGCTTATTGAAATATGATTTTAAACTAAATAAAACCCCTAATTCTCTCACTATCAGCAGGTTCTACCTACCAGTATTGTATAGAAGTGTAGCGTTAACCAACTTCATCCATAATCCTTAAATATCTACGACATTGTCGTAGATCATGATGGTTCACAGGGGTGTTTCTGGGGTTTCGCAAGGGCAGGAAGAGTTTCTTGAGTTAGTGTATAGGCTGACCGCTTCTGGTGGTGTTGCTAGAACGAGTGATCTTGCTGAGGGATTAAAGACTACCTTAGGGACCATTACCAATCTTGTTGAGAGGCTTGAGCGCAAAGGGCTTGTGGTTCATCAACCGTATCGTGGTATCGTCTTGACCCCAAAGGGTAAGCGTATTGCTGCTAAGATCATTAGGCGGCATATGTTGGTAGAGCGTTTTCTAATCAACTTTTTGCGGATTCCCTCCGAGCGTGCGCACAAATATGCTTGCAGAATGGAGCACGCTGTGGATGAAGAAGTTGTGGATGCGTTAGCTACTCTACTATCTTCTACCGAAACTAGGTGAGTGCTTATGCCCACTAGCGAAGAGCTCAGAGAGCTACTTGAAATCGTGGCTTCACTAGATCACGAAAGAAAAGGCGTTTCTTTGAGCGACATCGCCACCAGATCAGGATGGTCTCTTGATAAGACGCTGGAAATACTAAAAGATTGTGTTGAGCTTGGCTTCATCGAGCAACACAACTCCCTCTTTAGAGTTACACAGAAAGGTGCTAACGAGATCTTAGCACACAGAGCAGAGTATCTCCACGACCACCTCCTACATAGAGGCAGAGGCAGATTATTGAGGCTACTTGAGCGGCTAAGGATAGGGACAAAAGAAGAAGTCACCCAACACCTCTCCACCAGACACGGCTTAGACAAGGAGACCACAAATGCTCTTCACCAGAGCCTCCTAGAGTATAAAGGTCAAGTCGAAGAAGTCGTGCCTCTGACCGATCTGAAGTGCGGTGAAGTAGGGGAGGTTGCGTTTGTAGTGGCTGGTAGAGGGTTACTCGCTAGGCTCGCGGCTATGGGTATAGTCCCAAAAGTAAAGGTTACCGTCCTCAGAACAGCCCCTCTACACGGACCCATAGAGGTGGCTTTGAGAGGGGTCTCGATAATACTGGGTTATGGTGTTGCTTCAAAGATTTATGTGAGGCGTAGCTCAAATGCTTAAAACTAAAGCGGAGCTAAAGCATATAACGATCGCGCTAGCAGGGAACGCTAATGTAGGAAAGTCAGCAATATTCAATCAGCTCACAGGATTAAATCAGACCGTTTCGAACTGGCCCGGTAAGACGGTTGAGAGAGCCGAAGGCACGTTACGTTTCCAAGACTACATAATTAAAGTCGTTGATCTGCCGGGTATCTACTCTTTGTCGACTTATTCGATAGAAGAGTTGATTACTAGAGACTATCTAGTGGAGGAACACCCTGACGTTGTCGTCAATGTTGTGGATGCTTCAGCCCTTGAGCGCAACCTATACTTTACGCTTCAGCTCCTAGAGTTTGAGGTTCCTTTGGTTATAGCGTTAAATCAAGTCGACTTCGCCGCTAAAAAAGGTCTGAGAATCGATGTTGAGAAGCTGTCTGAGCTGCTCGGGGTCCCTGTTATTCCTACCATAGCGGTTACCGGCTCTGGGATAAGCGAACTGCTTGAGGCTTGTATCAATGTAGTTAAATCTGGTCAGAGGAAGGCGCAGAGTAGGTTAAAGTACGGTAAAGAGGTTGAAGAGTATGTAGGTAAACTCTCTGAAGTCCTTAAAGAGAAGGCTTCTACTCTGACACTAAAGTATTCCGCAAGATGGTTAGCTATAAAGCTCTTAGAGAAAGACCCTCAGGTAGTCGAGTTAGTAAAGCGTGAAGAGTTTGGGCAGCAGATCCTAGCATTGGCTGATGCGGTTATAGAGCATTTAGAGAAGATGCACGGCGAGAACTCTATCTTCATAATCGCATCAGAGCGCTACGCTGTAGCGAACAGAATAACAAGCGAAGTCGTTAAGATCACTTCACCACCTAAGCTCACTGTTGAGGAGAAGCTGAGCGATCTAACTACGAGAGGCATATTAGGCTATTTTATAATGGTTGCGATTTTCGCAACCGTCTTCGCAACAATATTTTATGTAGGCGATTTTCTTGTTTCAGTCTTAGAGGACTTCTTCTTTAATCTACTTCTGCCACCTTTAGAGGAGATTCTAACCGCCATCCTCCCTTTTCTAGCGGGGTTTATTGTGGAGGGTTTGGTTGGTGGTGTTGTCGCCGCTTTAACCGTTATTTTACCATACATTGTCCCCTTATATCTGATTCTGGCTGTGCTACAGGATAGTGGTTATCTGCCCAGAGCGGCTTTCCTTATGGATAACTTCATGCATAAAATCGGCTTACACGGCAAGGCTTTCATACCCCTCCTCCTAGGCTATGGTTGCAGTGTACCGGCCTGCGTAAGCTGTAGGATCATGGAGAGCGATAGGGAGCGCTTCCTAGCAGCTTTTGTTACGGTGCTGATACCTTGCGCAGCAAGGACAGTAATCATCTTAGGTTTAGTAGGCAGATACCTCGGGCTGCCCGCCGCCTTAGCCATATACCTTTTCGACCTTGTCCTCGTCTTCCTCCTAGGCAGATTAGCGTACCGAACCTTCCCGGGCGAGCCAGTTGGGCTTGTGATGGAGATGCCACCATATAGGAGACCTCTCGCTAGAGCGGTTTTAATGCAGACGTGGTCTAAGACTAGAGATTTCATACAGATCGCCTTACCGATAATCATAGCGGGCTCTCTGGCTCTGCATCTGATGGATATATCTGGTCTGCTTGAGCAAGCTAGCAGACTCCTAGAGCCTCTAATTTCTGGGTGGTTAGGTCTGCCTGCTGTGAGCAGTACACCCATCGTATTTGGGGTTTTGCGTAAAGAGCTCGCTCTTATACTTTTGGGGGATGCTCTTGGTACCTTTGATTTCTCTCTTGTCCTTTCACCGGTACAGATGGTGGTATTCACCCTTGTCAGTATACTCTATATACCTTGTGTATCTACAATTGCTGCTTTGCTTCACGAATTCGGCTTGAAGAAAACCTTATTCATTGTGGTGGTAGATATTGCATTAGCCCTTTTGGTGGGCGGGTTAGCGTATAGGATACTGATGCTTGTGATGTGAGATAGATTAAAATCTACGTAAGGCTACCCTAGGGCTAAGTTGAGCAGAAGAGAAGACATAAGCTTTCAAGATGCATATAGACTCACAGTAGAGAACGTTAAACCGTTAGGTAGAGAACTCGTCCCCTTAACTAAACTTGTCGGGCGGGTCTGCGCCGAAGACGTATACTCTAAGGTGAACACACCTTCAGCAGATGTCTCGCTTAAAGACGGTTTCGCGGTCAAGTCAAAAGACGTCTCAAACGCAAGCTCAGCAAACCCGAAGCAGCTCCGCATCATAGGCTCGCTTGTTGCGGGAAAGCAGAGAGAAATTGAGTTGACCGATGGATGCGCGGTCAAGGTGACTTCAGGAGCCCTTCTACCTAAAGGTGCAGAAGCGGTCGTCTCCGTAGAGTTTACAAGGGAGCGTGAAGGATACGTTGAAATTTATGCAGATGCTGAGCCCGGTAGGAATGTGCTGAAAAAAGGCTCGGACGTAGGGGCTGGTTCAAAGATCTTCTGTGAAGGGGAGCTGCTTTATCCCTCTGCGATCAGCTTGCTCGCTGCTGGTGGATACGACTCACTTTGGGTCTATAAGAGGCCATCGGTTGAAGTAGTTGCTACTGGGAGTGAGGTGGTCGCTCCGGGCAGAAAGGTTGGTGTGGGTAAGATCGCCGCTACCAATCTTCTGAACATCTACTGCTGGCTTACATCTCTGGGGCTGAAGGTGAGGAGCAGAGTGGTTAAGGATGATGCTAAAGTGATCAGAGCAGCACTCAGCGAAGCCTTACATCGAGTAGATGTGGTCTTGACGAGCGGAGGTGCTTGGAAGAGTGAGAAGGATTTGGTTGTCAAGGTGCTTGACGACCTTGGTTGGCAGATGATCTACCATAGGGTGAAGATGGGCCCTGGGAAAGCTGTGGCCTTCGGACTCTTTGGCTCAAAAGTTGTCTTCTGCCTACCCGGAGGCCCCCCATCAAATGAAGTCGCCTTCCTCCAACTCGTTCTGCCAGCCATCTTTAAGGTGTGCGGCTTAAGGAGGTCGCTGATACCAGTAGTCAAAGCGCGTTTAGCTGAGGAGGTTAGGGGGCAGAAAGATTGGACGCAGTTCATCTACAGTCGCCTTAAGTACAGTGGTGGTGAGCTTGTAGTTAAGCCCATACCGCTTAAGCGTAGGCTTCAGGATATGGCTGAAGCGAACTCTATGTTTATGATCCCCGAGGGGGTTGAGGTTATAGAAGCTGGGAGTATCGTTGATGCGCAGCTCCTAAGGCCGCAGACACTAGCCCCCACTCTTTAAGCGGTGGGGTAGGTCAGAAAGATGGGAAATGCTCTTCTAATTATTAGTGTGTATGAGGCTTGTTTCTGGATGGAAATAAACCAGCCGCCTTTGAAACGGTTTCTTGACGCAGCCCATCCCTTAAAAACTTAAATCCCAAAGTTATATCGTTGTGTTTGGGAAGCGGCAAATGCAAGCAAGCTTCACGATACCTACTCCGCAATCAGTACTAGTAGTCATAGTCATCATAGCCATCGTCCTCGTAGCGGTTCTAACAATATTGATACTACCTGTATGCTTGCTAAGAATAGATGTTTCCAGCGAAGAGGTAGTGGTTAAGGCCCCTCCGATGTACAGCTTCTCTGCTAAACGAGGGGAGGTCGTGGAAATTTTCGTCGCAGACTTAAATGTGTGGAGCGACCTCAAGCCTAATCTAAGAACATGGGGGCACGGGTTACCAGGCTACAGTTTAGGCTGGTTTAAGCTAAAGAATGGTGCGAAAGCCTTCTGCGCTATCTCCAGTGATGTAGCCGTTGTCTTTAAGCTTAGTGACGGCAAATACCTCCTTGTGACACCAAGCAATTTAAATGACTTCATTTCAACACTACAGGAAGTCTTTGGGTGGAGTATTATCGCACGGTAATTCACAGGGGTAATTCTATGGTCTCTCTTCTGGAGTAAATTTCCTTACCGCTTCTAGATCGCTGGAAAACGGTTTACCTTTTTACTCCTTAGGTAGATGTAGGAGAAGGTTAATTATGCCTAAGACTATGTAGAGGGCTTCTTCAGTTCTAACAGTTGCTGTCCCTTGATCTGGTACAAAGTTTAGGGTTATGTTTGCTAGGTTTTGGAGTAAGGTCCCCTCTTCTTGAAGGATCTCTTGGAGGCTGCTTCTTGGCGAGCCGAAAAGAATCAAGCACCGTTCATTTGAGTGTAGGAGGGTCTGGAGTTTCTTCCAGTTTTCAGCTATCGGTTGCCCTTCTTTCGCTGTAGCTATTACTAGAACTGGCTTTAGGCTTTTGACGAGTTTGCTAAGTTCTTCTGTCTGTTTGACCGTGAAACCCCAGTATCCTTTTACAGCGCTCCTATCCACTATTCTGCAAGTCAATTCGGGTTCCACGTCCTCTGTCTTAACGAGCACCCTACCGAGGTTGGCTTCACCATCCAAGAGGCGTGCTGGCTTCGGTAACCCTACATCAACATAGTATGCGCCTGCGCGTCTATAACAGTACCCCTCCCTTATGTCCCCCTTCTTAACTTCACTCAACTCCGCTTTGACTTGGTGGCTTGGTGTGCGTAGAGGTGGGAGCACACCTGCATACGCCAACTCAGGCATCTTAGGGAAGAGGTGCTTCCTCAGATATTGTGGTGTCTCAATGTATTGAAGGAGGATGCTGAGCAGCCTCTGATCCTTCCTCGCCCTCTCCTTCTGATCGTGGTAAATGTATATCCTCGTCACCCGATGTATAGCACAGGCTCTCGCGATGTAGCCCGCTTTCTCAGTCTTCTCCCTCAGATCAACACACTCTATTAGTGTTGAGTCCGGTATCGCTACCCAAAGCTCGGTGCTCATCAACCTACTTCCCTACAGCTAAGCCTATAAATAGGGTGGTTTGGTCTGCTTAATCTGGTATGAGCGCACAGGAAACCCCCTCTGAAGACAAGGAACTTGAGCTGATTAGGGCTAGGAAGCTGCTCGAGCTACGGAAGAAGCTACTCAAGCAGAGTGAAGAGGAGAAGAAGCCTGATCCGAGGCGCATACTCGTCTCTAGGCTTATAGACAGGGGGTTAGATGTGCTGGAAGCCGCTGAAAGAGCCTACCCAGAGGAGACCAAGGTCATTGTTAAGAAGCTGGCTGAGCTTATAGAGCGAGGTTACATCCAAGGCTACATCAGAGGGGGTGAACTCCTTTCACTCTTCAGAGCGTTAGGTCTGAACGTTTCGGTCGAAACCACAATCTCTGTGCTAGAAGATGGGCGACTTATCCCTCTTGCCGAAAAGTTCAAGCGAAGAGACTAACCCTTAACTACACCCAAAGGCACAAGCCTCGCCACTTTAGTTGCTATCCCAACCGCATGTGAGACCTCAGCTACTTCATCGACATTCTTGTACGCTGCTGGAGCCTCTTCAGCCACACCTTGCCAGCTCGCAGCCTCTATCAACACACCCCTAGACTCGAGCTCCCTTCTGACCCTCTCTGCCGTATAAGCTTTGATCGCAGCTGCTCTTGAGAGCATTCGGCCAGCGCCGTGAGCTGTTGAGCCGAAGCTCAGCTCCATAGCCTTCTCCGTTCCTTTAAGCACCCAGGATGAGGTACCCATAGAGCCGGGTATAAGCACTGGCTGCCCTATCTCTCTGTATTGCTGTGGTATAGCGTCGCTTCCGGCTGGGAAGGCTCTGGTTGCACCCTTTCTATGCACAACGACCCTTGCCATCGAGCCGTCTATCTTATGGTATTCGTATTTTGCGATGTTGTGGGCAACATCGTAAACCAGTCTCATGCCTAGGTCTTCTTCGCTCATCTTGAAGACCTTCTTAAATGATTCTCTGACCCAGTGTGTGATCATCTGCCTATTTGCCCAAGCGTAGTTGAGGGCACAAGCCATGGCCTTCATGTAGTTTTCAGCCTCCTTCGAATACATTGGTGCGCAAGCAAGCTCCCTATCAGGGAGGCTTATACCATACTTCTTCGTCGCAGCCTCGATTATCCTCAAGTAGTCGCTGCAGACTTGATGCCCAAGCCCTCTTGAGCCTGTGTGGACTAAAACCATGATCTGGTTTTCTTGTGTGATACCGTATTTTGCAGCGGCTTCTTTGTCAAAGATCTTATCCACTCTCTGAATTTCGAGGAAGTGGTTTCCGGAGCCTAGGCTCCCTAGCTGTGGTGCACCCCTGTTCTTCGCTACCTGTGAGACTGCAGAGGGGTCTGCGCCCTTCATAACACCTTGCTCTTCACACATCTCTCTATCCTGCTCCCAGCCGTAGCCTTTTGATATGGCCCACTTCACACCCTCGGTTAAAACGTGGTCTAATTCACTCATAGAGAGCTTTATTATAGCTTGGCTCCCAACACCTGAAGGCACCATTCTGTAGATCGTTTGGAGGAGTTCCCTCACACGTGGTCGAACATCCTCTACAGTAAGGTTTGTTCTGATGAGTCTAACGCCGCAGTTTATGTCGTATCCTACGCCACCCGGCGAAACCACACCGTTTTCAGCGTCGCTCGCAGCAACCCCTCCTATGGGGAAGC
Source organism: uncultured Nitrosopumilales archaeon (assembly GCA_964421575.1). GTDB lineage: Archaea > Thermoproteota > Nitrososphaeria > Nitrososphaerales > JAAOZN01 > JAAOZN01. Next base: position 8,803 of record CAYQXI010000058.1, on the reverse strand, counting down.
CGTAGCCTTCGTGCCCATCTGGCAGTACAACGACGTGCTTGTAGAGGTTGGGTAGGTGTGCCACGTTAACCGCTTGATCTATAGTTCGGTCTGTAAGCATCTTAGCAAGCAGTTCATCACTGGCATATATCGTGACAGGTACGTTCATCCCCGGCTTGAAGCCGGCTTCGATACGGTGCTCTACGGCGCTTATCCTCTTTATCGGGAACCTAGATTGACTCATTTAACTCACCTGTTCAGAACCTCTATTTTTTCTATCGTCTGCTTCAGTTATAAGGGTTTCTTTGACGCCTTGATAACCTTGGCTATGCCGGTGCTGTATTGTAGCGCTTTCTTAGGCGCTTCGACTATCTCTTTTGGTAGATCTAGCATTTCAGCGACTCTTTTCAGAACTATCTTTCTTATCCTTTCATCTACTTTAAGCTTGGGGTGTATGTTGAGAGCGTAGTTGATGAGATGCTTAGATGCGTAGGGTAGGCTTAGATCAACGTATGGTGCTGAAGCGTATTCATCCCTCTCTAAACCTTTTTCTGCTGATGAAATATCTTCTCTCATAAGATTTTGGGCAACGTCCAAGCCCTTTGATAGAAGAGCGCGTTGGTATCGCATATAACCACCAAAGAGTTCATCAGCCAGCTGCCCGAGCATAAGGGTCTGGTAGCCCTCTTCCCTTGCTCGTCTAGCCAACAACTCTATACCAACCCCGATGCTTAGGTCGAGAGCGCTGAAGCTACTGTAGGCGAGTAATCTGTTGCACGCATCTTCTACATCTTCAGCATCTACTTTGTATAGTTCTGCATCTAAACCTAAGAGGTTAGCAGCCTTAGCGCCCCACTCAAGGTCTCTTGACCCCTCTAAACCCAAGCAGAATGCCTTAATCTCCTTCAGATTTGATGCGATTTTAGCCAGAAGCGCGCTATCTAAGCCCCCTGAGAAGCCTAAAGCGACTCTACCCGCCTTCCTCAACCTCGCTTCAACAGAAAATCTGAGCAGAGCTAAGATGCGGTTAGCTGCTTCATCCAGATCCTCTACTACACCCTCATCCCTTATTTCTGGGATCTTATACACCCTCTTCTCGCCGTAAGATAGGTAGAGTATAGCGTTCTTCGGCGCAGCCTCTGCTTTGAAGCCCGGCAACTCTAAGGCGTTTCTCTCGGTCGCTGCTGCTATAAGCTCAGGCTTCTGCACGTAGTAGAGCGGTTTCTGACCTAAGTGGTCTCTTACCAAAATCATCTCCTCTTCGCTTGCTACAACTATCGAATACGCTCCATCAACCGACCCTAAATTTTCAGCAGCCTCCTCAAAACGTCTGTCAAGGAGCGTCTGCCCAAGTTTCTCTATGTCGAAGTTCTCGGGCGTGTAGATTTCTCCGTGCATAGGTATAGGTGGTGCCTTTCTCTGAAGCCTTAAGCAAACGCCCACTTTAGCTGAGCGCTCATCTATGCTGTTAGCGCCTAAAGCCTCTTGTTGCGTGTAGAGGTGGAAGCCGAAGGGTGCTCGGCGAATCATCTGCCAAAGTATCTTCGTTAAGACATCTTCTTTACCCCTACTTACACAGGCTGCCAGCCCGCTTACTGGATTCATCTCAAGCTCTGAGCTTGCTTCTTTATCTTCTTGGCTAACGCTGGTCCTATCTTGGGTACTGCTGCTAGCTGCTCCTCTTTGGCTGAAGCGATCTTAGCGGGGTCTGTGAAGCCTCGGCTGTAGAGGGCTCTGGCCCTAACTCGCCCTATGCCCTCAAGTTTGGTTAAGGGTAGCAGCTCAGCCTTAACACCGTACTTTACTCTAAGCCTCAGCTCTTCCACCTCATCTATCAAGTAATTGATCTGAAGCAGTTTGGCTATCTCCTTAAGAGAGTAGAGTAGCCACTCGGCGTTCTCAGTTATTCTGTAGAGGTCTCCTGGTTCAACACCATACTTCTCTAGGATGCTTTCTTCGCTAGCCTCCCTTATCCAAGCGTCTAATACAAGCACATTTCTGAAGGAGTCCGAGCCGCCCCAGTAAGATTCTTCCTCATATGGTTGTATGAGGAACTCTTCACTATGCTCCTCTATATAGTCTCGAGCCTCACCCATATCTTTGCTTCTTAAAGCAAGTTTAGGAGACATATCCGGCGCTATCGAGATTATATGAATTAAACCAGCCTCGTATCTTCGCCCAGCCTTGCTCCTCTGGAGCGCCTTCTTAAATAACACGCCTGTCTCAGGATCTATGTAGAGTAGTGATATCCGCTTCCCGAACTCTGTAGCCATATACCTGCGACCGACCTTCTCAACCAACCCGTCTCTTAGTAGCGTGGATAGGCATCTGCTCAACCTAATCTTCACTGTAGGTCGCCTATACTGCAGCGAAAAGAGCGTTTTAGAGAAGAATTCCTCGATATCCTCGTCGCACAACCCAGGTAGGCTGGCTATCGTAGCGAGCAGATGAGTTCTAAGCATGACCTCATCTGAGAGTTGAGATGTGGTAGGCTCAGGCTTAGCTTGGATGTAATTCTCGAAGAGTTCTTCTTTTGTGAAGGAGGGTGAAGCCAAGAGAATCGTCTCACCTATATCATCAAACTTTGGTCTACCTGCTCTGCCACACATCTGCTTATACTCGAGTACAGAGAGAAGGCTCTGCCCACCGTACTCCGCATCATATCTATATAGGCTTGCTATCACAACCCTTCTAGCTGGGAGGTTAACCCCTGCCGCAAGCGTTGGTGTTGCTGTCAGTATCTTTATCAACCCGCTTCTATAGGCTTCCTCGACGATCCTTCTATGGGTAGATGCGAGGCCAGCGTGGTGGAAGGCTGAGCCACATTCAACAGCCTCGGCCAAGGCTCTGCTCAAAGAGGTTTCCTCGACCTCGGTCAGTATTCTCCTACTAACCTCGCTCAACTCCTTCTTCTCTTCCTCTGTGAGGTAGTGTTTAGTGACTTCAGCAGCCTTAGCCGCTAGGCTCACAGCCCTCCTTCGAGTCTCCGCAAAAATAAGTGCCTGCCCGCCTTCATCGAGCACATCTGCGGCAACATCTATCGCAGCACCCCTCCCAGTGCTCTTTACGGTCTTGGTTCTGCCGTCAGCGTAGATGATTCTGCCGTGGTCCCAGACGCCTTCAACGAGCTTTACTGGTCTCCAATCTATGTTGATGAGCTCAGCACCGAGCCACTTCGCTATCGTAGCCCCATTCGTTATCGTAGCACTCAAACCTATTATCTGTGAATCAGAGGAGAAGGTTCTAATCTTGGTCAGTATGCTCTCTAGAGTAGGTCCTCTTTTAGGTAAGCCTACGAGGTGCAATTCATCAGCAACATACAGCCTAACATCATCTAGCCAAGAAGCACCGTGTCTAAGTATTGAATCAAACCTCTCATTAGTTAAGACGATTAAGTCGCCATCTCTAAGAAACTCGCCTGGGGAATCGTAGTCGCCTGTTGAGATGCGTACCTTAACGTTCAAACCATCGGGTTTGGTCAAAGCCTCGAGCATCTTGAACTCCTCATACTTTTCAGCAGCAAGCGCTCTAAGGGGTGTTAGGTAGACCGCTTTCCCAGCGTCCTCCAGAATTCTTTTGCCAGCAGCAATAATCGCGACGAGCGTCTTGCCGCTTGCGGTGGGTGTCGTTAAAAGGACGTTAGCTCCTTGGAGCACACCCCTCTTTACAGCCTCCTCTTGAGGAGGGTAGAGGTCTACGTAACCCTTCTCCTCCAGTAGGTCGATAAGCGCTTTAGGTAGGGGTAGGTCTCTTACACGCAAGTTTTATGTCACACAACTTTTCTGAAGAAGCCCGGTCTGACCTCATAAATCTGCCCGCTTCTATGGAGTATCTGCAGCATCCGCTCTGCTTCTTCCCGCTTAAACTTACCCGTTTTGATGAGTTCCTCTATAAACACCTTACCGTCTACTGGCTTCTGCTCTGGACCTGTAAGTGATTTGAAGACGTCCAAGGCTGTTTCGAGTAGCGTTCTTTCGCTGAGTGGTCTGCCGTGTAAGACGCCTAGATCCACTCTACCCGTCTTCACATCTACGCTAACGGTGCTGAGCATCCTCTCCATTAGTGAGATAGCCCTTAATGCATCCTCTTCATTCACCTTATCTCTTAACATAACTCTCGCTCTTGCAGTTGCTAACCTGATCAGCGACTCCAACTGCCTAGGTGTGACAGTTATCATAGACGCGTCACCTACACTCCGCATCTTAAGATAGTATTCTAACAGCTTCTCCTCAGCCTCAGGTGTTAAGGTGGGGTTGATTCTCTTAGCGTAAACTATGTACTTCCTTAACAAATCTACACTTATAGGAGGCGGGGTTGCAAAGCTACCTTTCCTATGCGTCTCAAGAATATGCCTCGCCACGCGTTCGTCACCAGACCTTTCAGGCACATCCCTTAAAACAAATATCAGATCAAACCTAGTGAGCAAGGGGATCGGTAGGTTAACGTTATCAGTAAGGTTACGGTGAGGATCATATTTACCTAGGGTCGGATTAAGTGCTGCGAGTATAGCGGTTCTAGCATTCAAAGTGGCTACGATACCACCCTTAGCCACGCTACAGGTCTGCTGCTCCATACACTCATGCAACGCGCTTCTATCTTCTGGTCTCATCTTATCAAACTCATCTATACAAGCTAGCCCCTGATCTGCCAGAACAACCGCCCCAGCCTCCAGCATCATCATACCAGTCTTATCCCTCACAACAGCGGCAGTCAAACCAGCAGCGGTAGAGCCTCTACCAGAAGTATACAGCGCCCTAGGGGCGATTCGAGCCACATACTTTAGCATCTCAGATTTAGCGGTGCCTGGGTCTCCGATTAGGAGGACGTTTATATCTCCTCTTAAGGTTGTGCCATCTTCGAGAACCCTCTGGGGTGCGCCGACGAGCTGTAGTAGTATAGCCTCCTTCTGTGTTTCATAGCCATAGATAGCTGGTGCGATGGATGCGATCAGTCTCTCATAGGCTGCTGGCTGCGAGGCGATGCTCTTTATGATCTCCTCATCCTCCTTAGTTATCACAATCTTCTCGGGGGTCTCACCTAGTGTCTCAATATAATTACCATCAAGCCTAGAGCGGAAGAGCCTATACTTAGCACCAGCAAGTGCTGTCTCAGGCTCGGCCCTAAGAATCCCTGTGACGATCACCCTGTCTCCAGGCCTTGCTTTGTTGACGAGGTCGCCTATCAAGCTTACATCTGTCGTCTGCGGTAGCTGCCCCGGTGGCAGCTCTTCAGGCAGTTCTTGAATTCTTATAACTTGGTAGTCTACGAATTCTGTCTTTTTAGGGTCTAATTCAAATTCCTTCGATTCCTCGCACTCCTCACACCTTCTGGGCTTAAGTAGGATGATGCCCTTCTGCTCAACATAATTTATGTGCCCGCACTTCTTGCACCGCCAAGCAGCCTTGACCGCTAAAGGTCTTAGCTCAGAAGTCCGCACCACCATCCCAGCAACAGAGATCAGCTGATCCAAATACTCTGTAGATATGCGCCTTAACTCGATCCTTGTTGGTAATCCTCTTATTCTTACGGTCAGCTCATTACGTATCCTCTCTGCATAGGTAGCGTTCTCAACCCTAAGTGCCTCATAGGCAGCGTTCTTGAATGCTGCTAAAGACTCATCAGGTTCGCGGAGGAGCAGCTCAGCAACGTCTACGTTATAGAATGATAGATCATCAAAGTCTACCACAAGTGACTTAGCGCCAGAAATAGGTATTTGTGAAACACGCTCCCTGTACTTTAATGCCCCGCTTCTATCTCTATACGTCTTTATGAAGTCGCTGAATATGTCTTGTAGACGCGCTTGTGTTAGTTCAGCCATTACTCCTCGCCTATAATTGAAGATAACCAGCTCTTGATTAAACCTCTGACCGATTCCACAAGCTCCTTTTCTTCAGGCGTAATCTTCTCTATCAACTCAGAGGTCAGTGTTGAGGCTGAGGCTACGTAGAGAAGCTTCTGAACCCTATATCTCATCAGATCACGCGCCGCAGCAGCATTCTTTTCAAGCTGTGTAACAAACTTAGGATCACTACGGGCTTTCTTAGATAACTCTTCGAGGAAGGTCTTTAAGTTGATGTAGAAGTCCTTCTTCAGCGTTGAGAGCTGCAGAGGCCCTTGCATACGCTCTCTGCTGAGTGATTTGAAGAGCTCTGCTTCAAACCCTTCGTTTGGTGCTGAGGCAAAGCCTAAATTGACTAGCACTTCACCTACCCACCTCGGTACCTCTAAACTCATCCCCTCGCTCTGCTCATCTATCTTATAGGATGGGAGGTTGAGCGCGGGTATGCTGCGTCTAAGAATAATCTTCATTGGTGAAAGGGCTAGAAGGTTCTCTCTCACATTCACTAAGAACTCTATGGGTGAGGTTGTGTCCACGCTTCAGCCCCTCTCCTTACCATTTTACCCGCGCTAGCCTTTAAACTTGCTCCTACACTTTTCGGCAACTTGTGCAAATGGTTAAATGCTTTAAACGAGTAACTAATGATATAGATGTACTCCAATAACTGCATCGTTCGAAGGTGATTGTAAGGTATGCAAACAATAGAAGAGAGGATAAAAGCCGCGTTAGCTAAAATAAACAAAGAGATCGGGGAAGATACAGCCCTACACTACGAAGGGTTCGAGAAGGGGATACTTAAAATTAGACCGTCCGAAGCATGTTCAGAATGTAAACTTTTGGCCTTCGAGCTTCAAAAAGGCATACTTAACGCGATTAAAGAAGAGGTGCCTGAGGTTTTAGCTATAGTGCCTGTTGGACGAGCGTATGCCGAAGCCTACTGCGAAAGATGCCATATGCCTATCGATGAATGTGTCTGTGCGTGCCCCTATTGTGGGAAGATTGATGATTGTGAATGCGCGTTAGGATATGGGAGAGCAACAGGCGGTTAAAACTTTGACGAACGACCTCACATATATGATTGGAGGGCAGCAGGGTAGTGGAGTAGACACTTCTGCCAACATCTTCGCTAAAGCTTGTGGTCTAGCGGGTTTACACATCTATGGGAAAAGAGAATATCATTCTAACATAAAGGGGATGCACAGCTATTTTCAGCTGAAGGTCAGCGATAAGCCCGTAAGATCTTTGAGGAGTAGAGTTGACTTATTGGCTTCTTTCGATGAGGAGACGGTTGCTGTCCACTTCGATGAAGTTACTGAGGAGGGTGGCATAATCTACGATCCAAGGCTCCTAGATAGAAACATAGACGCTATACCAACCTTAGATAAGAATGTAAAGAATAGGTTAGTAAAGAGACTTGGGGAGCAAGGTCTAAGCCCTACTATCGGAAGCCTAATAGAAGAATGCAAGGGTAGGGGCGTGAAGACATACCCCATACCCTATGATGAAATACTTAGTGAAATCTCCAGAACATCTGAAAAGAAGATCAGCGAATTAGCCAGGATGATCAACGTGCTGGCTGTAGCCTCAAGCCTAGCGCTAGTGGAGCTCGATTTAGCCTTCCTCGAGCAGGCTATAAAGAATGTCTTCAAAGGTAAGAGTAAGGTGGTTGAGGAAAATATTGAAGGCGCAAGAATAGCGTATGAGTACGTTAAGAAGCGATTCAGCGGCTCCTACCCCCATAAGCTGAAGAGCCAACCTAATGGTAGACGTCTTATCTTGACTGGAAATGAAGCTATCGCTCTGGGTAAGCTTGTAGGTGGATGTAGATTCCAAAGCTATTACCCGATCACACCAGCAGCAGACGAAAGTATCTTTCTAGAAGCGCACGCGATCTTCCGACTTAACGGCGGAGATGATTTAGGCTCGATAGTAGTCTTTCAGACAGAGGATGAGCTCGCGGCGCTGACGAGCGCTACAGGGGCAGCATTAGCTGGGGCGCGTGCAGCAACATCCACCTCAGGACCGGGCTTCTCGGTTATGGTTGAGGGGTTGGGCTGGGCTGGTATTAATGAAGTGCCTGTTGTTGTAACCCTATATCAGAGAGGCGGTCCATCAACTGGTCTCCCGACTAGACAGGAGCAGGGTGATCTGAGGTATGCTCTACACGCTGGGCACGGTGAGTTTCCAAGAATCGTTATAGCGTCTGGTGATATTGAGGAATCCTTCTATGATGCAGCAAAAGCCTTTAACTACGCTGAGAGGTATCAGACTATAGTAATCCATCTGGTGGATAAAGCGCTAGCCAATAGTAATCAGACTGTAAACATAGACCCGAGTTTGGTGAAGATAGAACGCGGCGATCTTATCGGCGAAGAAGATGTGGCGAGGATTAAGGCTGCTGGTGGGGAGTATAAGCGGTTTGAGTTTACACCAACGGGTATATCACCGAGAGTGAAGCTAGGTACGAAGGGCTGTGTGTATTGGGCTACGGGCGACGAGCATGATGAGGTTGGTCACATAAGCGAGAACCCTGAGAATAGGGTTATGATGATGGATAAGCGGATGCGTAAACTTGAGCTAGTTGAAGTAGAGGTGCCGCTAGAGGATAGGATTAGATACTATGGTAGTGAAGATGCGAAGTTTAAGGTTGTAAGCTGGGGTTCAACCAAGGGTGCGATTCTAGACGCATTAGATGAGTTAGAGCGCGAAGGAGTGAACATAGGCTTCCTACAAGTGAAGATGCTCAGCCCACTACCTTCAAAACACATCGCCGAGATCCTTGAAGGCTCAAAGGTGATAGATGTTGAGATGAACAACTCTGGGCAACTTGGTGGTTTAATCGCAGAGAAGACTGGTATAGAGATAAGCAACTACATCCTCAAATATAATGGGAGGCCTATGCTGCAAGACGAAGTGTACCAAGCCCTAAGATCTGTGGTTGAAGGCACAGCGCCCAAGAGGAGGGTTTTGACACTTGGTGCTTAA
>CAYQXI010000057.1:0-16568 GCA_964421575.1 uncultured Nitrosopumilales archaeon | reverse complement strand
CAAGAGAAGGCAATTCAGGGCAGATACTCTATAACGGGTCCGCCCTCGAGCATCCCCGACGTAGCCATTATTATGGCGGGGCCTTCTCTAAGCGCTTCCTCCCTATTACTTGGATGCTCTATGTTGGTAAAGTATTCTGACAAGAAGGGGTTGATGCCATTCTCTATTATCTTCTCCCTTAACTCTTTCGCAAGATACTCTGGGTGTGAGACGTGTATGGCTGTTGCATCAGATAACATACCTTCAGTAAATATCGGCGCCTCCATTATCGCGCCTGTACGCATCAAATTGTCTAAGATGAGCATAATTTCTTGAGCCCTACCTACAGCGGGTGTAGGTATGAGCACCTTCCCACCGTTAGAGAGAGTCTCGTTTACGGAGTGAGCCAAGGTTTGCTCCGCTTCCTCTCTGCTAGGCATAATATCCTCCTTAGCACCATATGTGCTCTCAACTATGAGAGTTTCGACTCTTGGGAAGTTCCAGCTAGCGCTATCAAGCAGCATAGTTTTAGCGTACTTGAAGTCGCTTGTGTAGACGATGTTATGCGCACCCTCACCTATATGCAAGTGTACGGTAGCGGAGCCGAGAATATGCCCGGCGTTATTGAGCACAAGTTTAACATCAGGCGAAATATCCGTTACCACACCGTAGGGTAGAGTTATACAGTGCTCTATAACAGCCCTAACATCTCTTAACTCATACAGAGGTCTGGAGCCAGAGATAGAGGAAACTTTCACAAAATCGTTCTGCAGAAGAACCATAAGCGGTAGAGTAGGCTCCGTGCAATAGACCGGCCCATCGTAGCCATACTTAAAGAGCACAGGGAGAAAGCCTTGATGGTCGATGTGAGCGTGGCTTATAACGACTGCATCAAGCTCGTCGAGATCAAGGTCGAGCCAGTCTAAGCGTGGATAAGCGTCTGGTGGCGTTTTAGTGCCGGGGTTGATACCGCAATCTACCAGAATCTTGCTATCTTGTGTGGTGACCAGTATTGCTGAACGCCCTACTTCTTGTGAGGCTCCGAGTGTATAGATTACGATCTCCGTGTTTTCTGTAAGTCTTCTCCTGAATATCCGTTCACCTACATTCCTCAGTATCTGCATTCTTTCTTCGGAAGAGAGTTTGAGTGTATGATATATCCACTGCATAGTAGGAGACTGAATATGGGGCGCCTTTCTTACCCGCATCTTCCAACCGATCTCGTCAACCAACTTATATTGATCGAAGCCCATTTCTGGTGTAAGAGCCTTAGGATTCTCAGCCTCCACCAGCACTTCTCCGAAAGCATCATCAAAGATTATAGCTGTGACGTTTGCCTGCTGGGGAATCTTCGATAACAGGATAACTTTTGCTTCAGGTTCAGGTTTACGAATCGATTTATCCGTCCTTATCACAACTCTCTTCTTCAACTTGTTGACTATTTCAGATATGATGATGCTGTTTTCAAATAGAAACCTAGGCTTTTTAGTGTAGAGTGCTATCCTTGGCCCTTCATACTCCACTCTAGTGATCTCGGCTTCAGGTGGGATGTTTTGAAAGACGGTATTTATCAACGTATTCTGGGTAGAATTAAGACGTTGGCCCAAATCGATCTTCTACCGGAGATAAAGCTCGTAATACTTCCGTTTTTCTTGCTCAGTGAGTTCTCTAAAGCCATTCTTCGTTATGACAGCTATGTCAACACCATCCCCTGTGCCGGCATTCCTCTTTATAGCGGCGATAACCGCTTTTGCTGCGAGCTCGATAGCCTCGTCAATAGTAAGGTCTTCGCGGTATGCGCTCTCTAATACACCGTAAGCTACCGGTGAGCCGCTTCCAGTTGAGACAAACTTTGCTTCGGTTAGAGAGCCTAGAAGATCAATATTATAGACGCTGGGGCCCTCTTGATCAAAGCCCCCAACCAATACATCAGCGATATAGGGGAAGAGTCTGGCTGAGAAGAAGATGTTTGAAGCCAATCTAGCTGCTGCTTTGACGGGTATAGGCATTTTTCTATCGATCTTATAGAGGTTAGAGTAGTATCTGATCGTGTCGACTACATTCTGCGCATCGGCAACCGCACCAGCTATCGTCATAGCTAGGTGGTCATCGATCTTCTGGATCTTCTTGACGTGCTTATGCGCTATAAAGTAGCCTCCTGCTATCGCTCTAGTATCTGTAGCCAAAACGGTTGCTTCCCTACATACCACTCCTACAGTAGTTGTGCCATGTACCCCTCTTAGGCCACTAAATCTTCTATCTCCTGTTGACAACTTAGTTATATCACCCTACGCGCTACAAGGAAGAGCAAATCTTCTTTAGCGCTCACCCTAGCTACGTAAGAACATTTAGATAAATCTTCCGTTTAAGAGGGCAATAGTCTACTTTAGAGGCACATAGAGGCTTGATCTGGAAGCACCTATACCGGGCGTGCCGTGCACAACCTTTTTGTTGGTTATTACGAATTCGCCTAGGTAGTGCCCTATCATCTCAGGTTTGATCGTCAGCGGCACAAACTCTTTTCCGTTATGTACGTGTATAGTTAACCCCACCATATAGGGTAGTATGGGCATATCTCTAGCGTGCGTCTTTATTGGCTTATTCAGCTTACCATCTCGGGCAGCCCTAACTTCCTCAAGCAGCTTACGCTTCTCATCAGATATACCTCTATTAAGTGAACGCCTAATCCTTGAGGGTAAGAGCATAAGGAGGCTTTCAAAAGACATGTTTTGGAGCTGCTCTAACGTATACCCTCTATACTTGAACTCTCTTGGCAACCTACTTCACCCCAACGACTCTTGTAATCTTCTTACGCCCAGTCTTCCTAGGTGCGATGTGACCGACTTTTCTGCCTGGTGGTGCGTTTCTAGGGGTTGAGGTTGACTTGCCTGGGTGCTGGTGCCTTCCTCCTCCGAATGGGTGGTATACTGCTGCCATCGCTACACCTCTTACTCTTGGATAGGCTTTGCCTTTGGCTTTATGCTTCCAATAGCTCTTCCCGGCTTTAAGTAAAGGTTTCTCTAACCTTCCTCCACCCGCTACGCTACCTATCATAGCTCTACACTTGTTTGAGAGCGTTATCGTTCTGCCTGAAGGCATACGTATTATAGATTTACCACCGCTTTGAGAGAAGAGTAGAGCTGAGGTGCCTCCTGTCTTAACCAGCCTCCCGCCATCTCCTGGTTCAAGCTCTATATTGCAGATCGTGGTTCCTTCAGGTATTTTTGCTAGAGGAAGAATGTTACCGATGGTAGGTTTGGCTGCCGCACCTATCTCTATAACTTGACCTTTACTCAGACCGTGCGCTGCGACAGTATAGAAGACTTCACCGCTCTCCAATTCTATTCTTGCTAGCGGTGCGGTTCTACCTCTCTCATGTAAAATCTCTGCAACGTAGCCTTTGACGAGCTCGGCCTTAATTACTGGGTATTTGGCTGGAGCTATTTTACCCTTCTTGGGTGCCCTCCACTGTAACCCTCCTTTACCCCTCCTTTGAGGTATTATCCTTTTACCCAACCTTCTACACCAACCCTAGCTTAGCAGCTAGATCCGCAGCTGAGTATTCTTTTGCTAACTTAACGTAGGCTTTCTTGCCTTTAACTGTATTCAGCACGTTCACCTTTTCCACCTTCACCGAATAGAGCACCTCAACCGCCTTCTTAATCTTACTCTTATCAGCATTTCTATCAACGATAAACACTAATTTATTCTCCTTCTCAATCAGATCAAACGTCTTTTCCGTAACATAGGGGTACATGATGATCTTCATAGCATCTTCAGGCCGCAATCTTCTTACACACCTCCAAAACACCCTTAGGTAGGGATTGAAGCGCAGCCCTCGACCAAACAACTAACCTACCAGCTTGACCGCCAGGCGCAAGGTGCAACACTGAAAGATCCTTAGCCAAAACACATTCAACACCAGGGAGATTTTCAACAGCCTTTTCTAACCCCTTTGCCTCAGCAACTACAAACAGAGGCCCTTTCGGTACACGTTTTGTTCTACCACGCATCCGAGGTTTACCCGATCTGCTTTTGACACCGTCTTGTGCTCTCCTTAGGTCGTCCATAAGACCTAACGCTTCAAGTACTGGGCGTAGATCTTTAACCTTACTTATCGACTCTATCTCCTCGCTTACGATTAATGGTAAAGTGGGGATTTTATCCACTTTATGACCTCTCGCTGCAACAACATCTCTTAAAGCTGTTGCTGCTATAGCTGAAGCTGTAGCTAGCCAACGCTCTTTCTTATTTATGTCCTTCCAGATAATCTTTTCAGCCTTAGGTGGGTGTGCTTGCCTACCTTTAACTACACCAGCCACACCAGCCGCTTGACCAGCTCTAGGACCGCCGCCTCTCACACGAGCCAGCCTTGCGATACCTAACCCAACACCATATGATTCGGCGGTCGTCCTTTTACCAGCTAGAGGGTCACGCCCCTGAGGCTGTAGACGGTGTGTGAATAGGGCCCAAAACACTCTTTGAATCACATCCGGTCTGAATGGGGTATTGAAAACTTCTGGGAGCTCTACTTTGCTGATGACTGAACCGTCTAACCCATAAACGTTGGTTTCAACCATACTTTATTTCACCTTTTACCGATCGGTATGCTGGCTTCGAGTATCTTAGGAGGCTGGACCTTGAGGGCCTTAGGTCTTACAGCAAACCTTAGTCTGACCAGCCTCTTGACCGGTCCGGGTACAGATCCTTTTACCACGATGTAGTCGCAGTTCACTACACCATACTTATGGAAGCCACTTTTTGGTGTAATCGGGGTTTCAGAGGGGTTACCCACCAAGAGTATCCTCTTGTTATATTCGATTCTTTGATGGAAGCCGTATTGACCAGCCCTTGGTACCGTATACATTATGGTAGCTGGGTGCCACGGGCCGAGTGTACCAACAGCCCTTACACTCTTTCTAGATTTATGCTGTTTACGTTTGATGCCAAATCTTGCAACAGGTCCTTCGAATCCCTTGCCCTTTGTTATCGCGGCTACATCAACATACATACCCGGCTTAAATACTTCACTAACTCGGATCTGCTTCCCTAAGACTGATTTGAGGTATTCAAAGCGCTCTTTTATGGTCCCTCCTCCTACAGTGATTTCAAAGAGGAAGGGCTTCTTTTGGGATAATCCGGCATCACGTGGTCTTGTGTAAACCAGAGCGGTAAATTTTACTATCGAGTCCAGATTCTTTTCTATTTTAGATATATGCTTATTCGGATCCTCTACTTGCATCTTTACAAGCCGCTCTATATCTTTAGGTTGAGCCTTAGCGTAAACATCACAAAAGGCTTGCAACGCACCATTTACACGCCTATACGCTCTAAATCCATAAACGGTTATGGGAGGGGTTGCTATTATTGTTGCGGCGTTAAAGAGAGGTTTACCGAAGTTAGGTGTCTTTTCTCTATCATCAACCGTTATAATATGCACGCAACCGACCTTATAACCCGCGAATCCGAGAATCGTCGGCTTCTGGATCTGAGGCGATTCGAACGACTCAAGATCTGGGACAATACGCCTAGCTCTCGCTCTAGGTCTGTAGGCTAACGATCCTCTCCGTGGCGCATTGCGCTTCCTATGACCCAACTTTCACCAGTCCAAGGTTGGAGGTTCACAGTACGCTTTTTAAACCTTTACTATACCGCTTAGAGAAGCGTGAAAAGCGAAGGTAGGGGTTTTGAGGAATAAAGGTGTGATAGAAGAAGAATGCGAAGTGACACCATACTTAATTGAGAAGGTTTCATAGATAAAACGATATATATGACGGGGTGGTAGTGAGTAGCGAGGGTAGAGTGAAAAGGAATGGCAGTCGTAGGTTGGGAATGGATCGTTATAATAGCTATCGTGGCGATAATACTAATTTGGGGACCAGGACAGATACCTAAGTTGGCCAGAGCGCTTGGTCAAGCGAAGAAGGAGTTAAAGCAAGCACAAGAAGAAGGTGAAGCGAAAGAAGAAGTGAAGAAAGAGGAGGCTAAGGTTGAGGTAGATCCTTTGATCGTTACAGCTATAAAGATGGGAATTGATGTTACAGGGAAGACAAGAGAGCAGATCTCACAAGAGATAATAGCTAGAAGTAAATCACAGCAATCTTAGCCCTACAAATTCCGGCTGCTCAAAGATTTTTTAGCGTTTTACAAACTATAGGTTTTAATTATTGAGAGTTTCGGGTAGATTGGCAACCTATAGGGTACTGCTTCTTAAGGCTGTTTGTGAGTATAGTGTATTCGAGCTTAATAGTGTACCTTTTGGGGCTAAAGTCTGCCTTCCTACTCTATTTATCTGGCCATCTTATGGGTGCTTGATTCTTCAAACTGGATTTAATACCTACAAGCTATAGGTCTGTCCACTAGTTGGTTCAGAAGCTTAGGAGCATAACATCTGGTGTTAGGAGGGGTCGCTATAGATAAGACGAGGCTCAAGTCAATAGTATCCAATTATTCGTATGCGCAGCTATAGATGCGGATAGGTAAGGAACTCCTCTCACTATACTCTCTCACCACAGATCATCTATTAACGCGATAATATTCGTTAAGAGTGTGTAAGAAATAAGCTCAAATAAACCGGTAGCAGTGGTTGATGGAGACCATGCTACCCGAAGGGTACTTGGAAGGCTTGGAAAAGTGGCTTCATGCCACATTCAACGAAAAGAACTCGATAGAGAGGCTATTCGAGACACCAAAGGAGAGGACAAAGGGGGTCTACAACAACATAAACTAATGGGTAAATGAGAGCCACATACACTAACTATATTCCTCAATCCTTCCAAATTATACTAAAACCACCTAAGACAGCACAAAGAAAATAAAGAAAAAGAGCTAAATTGTAAAGTGTATTGCAATCATAAAACAATAAATATAGCGTTATGGTATTAAATAAAGAGGGTAGAATGAATGGCAGTAGTAGGATGGGAGTGGATCCTATGGGTTTGCTTGGGCCCAAGCCTATTTTCACGTTTCCAGACCGTAGTAGGATTGGAATGGGTCGCCATAATGGCTATCGTAGCAACGTTACTAATTGTGACAGTCATAAAGATGGGGAATGATATTACGAAGAAGACAAGTAAACAGATCTTACAAGAAATAATAGTTAGAAGTAAAGCACAGCGATCATAACCCACCAAATTTTAGTGGCGGATAGACCTCTTTAGCTTTATTTTTATGAGCTTTGATGCTAGTAAGCAAATAAATCTTGTTTTAGATGGTTACTATTCTTTAGTTCAAAACTGGGGCTAAATAGTAGGTTATTCGGGATACTTTAGCAGACTCAGAAGGTGCGGAGATAATCTACTAGCTGTAGCTCTGGTCGGAGCTGATCATCGGCTGAGTTTATCTACATATCTATAAAAGCGTATAAATACTGAGAATGTTGGTTTTATGCGATGCAGCCTCAAGTGGAGGGGTTACTCAACGAAGCACCGCTACTTCTCACAAACCTATCTTACTCTCTACTTAGGCAGTTCGCCGCTTTAATTCTATCTTATCTCTTCGCCATCCCCTACGGGATTGTGGCTGCTAGGAGTAGGAGGGCTGAATCAGTTATGCTGCCTATTCTTGATATTCTTCAATCTGTGCCTATCCTGGGGTTCTTCCCTGTGGCGGTGCTATTCTTCATCGCGATCTTTGGCGGGTCTAGGCTTGGTGTTGAGTTAGCGGCCATCTTCTTGATCTTCACAAGCCAAGCTTGGAACCTAGCTTTCTCAACCTACGAATCCGTCTCAGCAATACCTAACGAGCTATTTGAGGCATCAAAGGCCTTCAGATTAGGGAGAGTAGGGCGAATAATGAGACTTTACCTACCTAGCTGTGTGCCTAAATTGGTGTACAATGGTGTGATGTCTTGGGCGGGTGGATGGTACTTTCTGGTAGCGGCTGAGATAGTCACAATTGGCTCAGAGGAGTATAAAGTGCCTGGGATAGGTAGCTATATAGCTGAGGCAACCTACGCTGGTAATCTGAGCCACGCCCTTCTTGGGTTAGGTGCACTCATCTTTTCGGTTGTGATTGTAGATCTTCTGTTATGGGCTCCGTTAAGGGATTACGCTGAGCGCTTTAGATATGAGGCCTTCACAGCTCAAGAGATAAGACAGCCTACACTCTATTGGCGGAGCTTAAAATGGTTTGGAAAGCGTTTGAAAAGACCTCAGTTACCTACGGTTAGGCTAAGTGGTTTAGAGAAGACCAAAGAGATAATATCTGTTATTCACACACCTCTACCTAAGGTTAAGACGCCGCTAAAATTTATCCGCATTATCTTAATTATTTTGATCGCAGCATTAGTTAGCCTTGTTCTGCTCTATCAACATGAGACGGTCATCAAAAGTGTTAATGGGTTTATGGGGTCGCTTAAAGACCCGCAATTCTTGATGGAGCTGAGCTTGCTACCGCAGGCGCTCCTTGCTTCTATAGCCAGATTGGGTTTGGCTTATGTGGTGAGCTTAGCTTGGACCTTACCCTTAGCTGCTTGGTCGGCTTGGAGGGCGCGTGCTGCTGCATTTACCCTACTAGATGTTTTAGCCTCTATACCGGCTACTGCACTCTTTCCGCTCATAATCAATGTGACGATACATCTACCTTACGGTCTATTCTTAACCTCGATAATTTTAACGATGACTGGTATGCAGTGGTACATTTTATTTAACTTGATCGGCGGGTTCAGAAGCATACCTTCTGATATGGTTGAGGCCGCACGTTCTTTTGGCTTAAGAGGGTTAAGCCTATGGAGGATAGTTATGTTGCCGAGTGTTATGCCAGCGCTTATTACAGGCAGCATCACTGGGTGGGGTGGTGGCTGGAACGCTCTTATAGTCTCTGAGTACATCAACTACGGAGGTGAGATATATTCGGTTTTAGGATTGGGGTCTATGCTGGATAAGGCTGCGTATGAGCTCGGTAACTTAACCCTTCTTCTAATCATCATTGTGACCATGACTTCTACCATTGTGCTTATGAATAGACTAATCTGGAGGAGGGCTTACCACTACGTGCTAGATCGGTATAAGTTCGAGTGAGGAGAAAAGGGTGATGCCGCTCTTAGAGCTAAGAAACGTAACAAAATCTTTTGCATCTAAGACCATAAGACCGTTTGTAGTTTTAGAGCATATCACGATGGCTGTGGATAAAGGGGATTTTGTCTGCATAGTCGGCCCTTCTGGCTGCGGGAAGTCGACTCTTCTTAGAATCATCTGCGGTCTTATCCCCCCTACTGATGGCCAAGTTCTATACAAAGGAGCTGAGGTTAAGAAAGTTTGTGACGAGATGGCTATGGTTTTCCAAAGCTTCGCCCTCTTCCCGTGGCTTACCGTTTTGGAGAATGTTGAGATAGGGCTTTACTCGAAGAAAATGTCCAAAGAAGAAAAGAGGATGAGAGCCCTAAAGATGATTGAGATGATAGGGTTGAAGGGGTTCGAGGAAGCGTATCCTAGAGAACTCTCTGGTGGTATGAAGCAGAGGGTTGGTTTAGCTAGGGCACTCGTTTCTGAACCCAGTGTTTTACTTATGGACGAACCTTTCTCTTCACTCGACCCTCTAACAGCAACACACCTCAGAGAGGAACTAGTCGATTTTTGGTTGAACCCCAATATGGCACCTGACACAGTAATAATGGTCACCCATAGTGTAGAGGAAGCGGTCTACTTGGCTAACAGAGTAATCGTTTTAAGCCACAGACCGGGCACTATATTAAAGGAAGTGCCTATAGACCTTCCGAGGCCACGTGATCCGAGGAGTGATAAACTATATGCGCTCGTTGATCAGATTACATCCTTAATAGCCTAAGTAATGTATTTATGTTCAACAGGGAGAAGGAGGGTTGAAGGTAAAAGATTGGAACCTATACCGAGAACCCATCTCAGCATTGTGGCTGGGCTTCTCGAGGTATTAGAGGATTACCAGGGCAAGGTGGACGTTGCGAAGATTGCAGACGAGCTTATGCTGGAGTTAGATGATATACTTCCAGCCATAGAGGCTGCGGAGATTCTTGGTTTCATCAAAGTCGACTCAGGAGATCTTATACTTACTGAGAAAGGTAGAGAGTACATTGCTGGTAACTCGATGGAGCGTAAGAAGATTCTGAACCAAACGCTCTCAAGAACCAGCTTATTTAAGTGGATTATTGAGCAGCTGAAGAGTAGGGGTAACGAGATGAGTAAAGAGGAGTTGATTGCATTGTTAGAAGAGGAGATGCCGGATGTGGATGCCGCTAGAATGGTTAAGTGGATTATAGAGTGGGGAAGGCACGCACTTCTTCTAAGGTATGATAGCGATTCCCAGACGATTAGGCTTGGCGAACTTGCTTAGAGGTAAAAATAAATATTATCTGACCGATAGCTATTGGGTCGAGATTTGTTGCACCAATCTGCAGCTAGGGTGCAAGAAGCCATATCTGCCCTAGAAAAGCTAGAAAAAGATTTAGATGAAGTAGAAAAGTGGGTGGCTGAAGCAAAGCGTGCCCTAGTAACTTTGGCTGCTGCAGAAGGAGAGAGGGCGATGACAGAAGCCTTAAACGAAGCGAATGCATTAGTGCAAGAGAAACTTGAAAAGGTTAAGGCTGAGGCTGAGAAGGAAGCCGAAGCGATTGTCCAAAAATCTAAAACTGAGCTTACTGAGTTAAAAGCTAAGATAGATAGGTCTATAGAGAAAGCTGTCGATTTAGCTGTGAAAGCCATTCTCGGTGAAAAGAAGCTTTGAAGGTCAGAGGCGAGCTCGCTGATGAAACATACTTAATGGCAAAGTGTTTCGCAGAAAAGGGCATACTTTTACAGAGAGCGATGGTTGAAACCTTAGCCGAGTCTAAGGGTCTAGAGGATCTTGTCGGTAGGCTTAAAGGGACACCGTACAATGAGGTGGTTTCTAAACTCAGCAGACCCTATACCTCGGATAAGCTTGAGATGGCTTTCAGAGAGCACCTAGCACAAACACACTACTCACTCATCAAAGTATCACCACGACCATCTTTCTTAACAGCCTACTATATCAAGCACCTTATCTGGAATCTTAAGACGATAGCAAAAGGTAAGGCTCTTGGTCTGAGCTACGAGGAGATAGCCTCAAAGGTTAATCTATACGCTGAGGAGCTCGTCGCCAGAAGGGACTTAATCGTCAGAGCGCTCTCAGCCCCAGATTTAGCCGGCTTAGTGCAGGCTTTAGGTAAGACCGAGTTCTCTCAAGAAATCTCTAAAGCCGCTGAGCTCTACCGTGAGAAGGGTGATTTAAGGATCTTTGACACCTACCTAGACAAAGCTTTTTACACACTCCTCCTTAACGAATACAAGAGATTAACAAGAAGAAGCATTTACCTGAAACGCCGTCCTATAAAGGATCAGGCGAACGTAAGACCCTTCATTTCAATAGACATAGATGGATACAACATTTTGAGCATATTGAGAGCTAAGATCTGGGATTTGACAACCCCACAAACAAGAGAACTTGTAGTCGACGCGGCATTCGACATACCTCAAAAGAAGATTCAAGCCATGATAGGTGCACCCAACCTTAACGAAGCCCTAAAGAAAGTCGCTGAAACACCCTACGGTAAACTGATACCAGCAGGTGTGGTTGGGGAAGAAGCGGTTCGTAGGCTCGAATCTGAATTCGAGATCTACAGCTATAACCAGGCTGTGAAGGCTTTTCCGTGGCAGATTTCAGGGCTAGGTGTCGCGTTGGCCTTGATTAAGCTGAAGGAGGCGGAGGTTAGAAATCTATCCGCCCTAGCTTTTGGTGTGGAGCAAGGGCTTTCAGCCAAAGAGATTATGTCGAAGATGATCCTTCTATCTTAGGCTCCCACTTTATCTTAACATATGTTGTTTCTGGTGCGATCTTAGCGAAGAGCTGACCTGTGCCTTCGTAGAACTTCGTGAACCACTCGTAGAGGTGAAGCCTTATGTCTTGGATGTAGACGATCAACCCCTCTAAAGTCATAACACCTAAGTTACCTATAATCCATATGGGCAGCCCCATTGGGCCGATACTTAAAGTCATGGTTACTGCGAACATGAGGGCGGCGTGGACCAGAAGAAGGATGCCGAGTCGAGCGTAGCTGATGGTGTTGGCTAGGAACTCAACCAACCTAAGTAGGAATTCCACTATGCCGAAGATCACACCCATTAAGGGGCTTTCTTTCTCCCTATGACCCTTTGCTAATATGCTCTCTATCGGTTTACCGATGACTATCCAAGCAGCCGCAGCTAGGCAGACTGGTAGTGTTATGGCAGAGAGGGAACTTGCAGTTACGGGTGAGCCTACCAGATCTGATAAAATCGGGACTGGGTTGCTGCTGGTGAGAACCTCTGAGAAGCTGTAGCCTGAGGCTATGAAGGATAGGCTGAAGCCTACACCGAATACATAGAGCAGGAGTGAAGGGATTTTAAGTGTGAAGAGTTCAATCTTACTTTCTTCCTTAAGACCCTTGACTACGTCGAGCACAAGTCCTATAAAGATGTGGATGGTTCCTATCAGTATCGCGACAGTAAGTATTGTGCTTACAGACCCTATGTTAAAGCCTCCGTGCTCCACAAGATGTAGAAGCTGGAAGCGTTTAAAGAAGTCTCCAATAGCTGGCAGAGAGCCTAGTTCTAAGCCGAAGCATTCACCGACCAAGGCTCCGACCACGGTAGCAGACGCGCCTGCAGCCATTATTATTTCACCCCAATGCTTTAATGAGGGGTTTCCTCTGAGTCTAAGTATTAGACCGAAGATGAAGAGAACCAGCCCTTGGCCGAAGTCGCCGAACATAATGCCGTAGAAGATAGGGAAGACGAATGCGATGAGTGGTGTCGGGTCGATTTCACCGCTTCTCGGAGCGCCTTGAGTTAATGTGATATTCTCAAACGGTTTTATCGGCCTCTTATTAACCATTAGAGTAGGCTGGTTAGAATGCTTTGATTCCTCAAAGAAGATGAGGTAAGACGAATACTTTTGCTTAAACTCCTCGACCTTTTCTTGCGGGATGTAGCCCTCTATAACAGCGAATCGCCTCAGATCACCCGCTTTTCTAAGCCTAGAGATAGTTGTGTAAGCTACGTGTGCCGCTTCCCTTAGTGAAAGCAGCTTTGTGCTTGATTTAACCTTCATCTCCTCTAATCTGGCTTCACAATCCGCTAGTAGCTTCTCAGCCCCCTCAAGTCTTTTTACAACCGCATCGTAGGCTGCTGCTGGGTTTTGAGGTAGGTCCTGAGGTATCATAAAGGGTTTGACTTCAAAGCTGCGGAGCACCTTATCGATTTTATCAGCATCAGACCTTGTGCCAACAACTAATAGGGCGCTTTCATTCTTAGTTAATGAGCATTCGATGATAAAGACTTCAGGTAGGCTTCGTCTAATTTCAGCAACGTCCTTAATGGCGGCTACCGCAAACACAATATAGAATCTTTTAAATCTTGAGAATGCATCTAAATCTATCGAGAACTGCTGAATGGTGTAGAGAGCGGCCTTAAGGGCTGCATAATCAGATATCTTCTTACGCAGCTGCGTGGTATCTTCAAGCAAAGAGATAAGAGTGTCTATAATTGGTGCTGCCTCAGCTTCCAGTCTCTGGATGAGGTCTGCCCAATCTTTAGCGCTCTTGACATCTTGCTCCACCCTATATCCCTTTCCAATAACTTCCAATACATTAGGCTCAAGAGGTATACCCAGCTTCTTTACAAGCTCATCTAAAGTAGCAAAGAGTTTAAAGGCTCTGCCATTCAAATCGCTCAAAAAAGGATCAGCTGTGGAGGATTCAGGCTGCTCAGGATGGAACCACTCAAATTCAAAGAGACTTCTAAGGCAGTCGTTAAGCTCGCTCCGAGGTAGTAGAAGTGTAACTTTGGTTAGCGGTGCTACACCCACTTTGACCGCCGACTTCAAAGTAGGGTAAAACACTTATTTTATGTCTTTTGGCTGAGCTGTATATCTGCTAATAGTGTTTGAAGCGCAGCAGTAAGCGCGCCTCTTTCAGCAGCCTTAGCAGAGCTGGCACCCACTATAATTATGGTGTCTCCATCCTTAGGGTTTAGAAGATCCCTTAAAGCCCTCCAGAAGCTTGAAGGGTATGTTTTCTCAACATCCACATCAACACCGGGGAGAGAAAAACGCCCAGCAGCATAGATTACGGTTGTTGCACCGCTAGCACCAGCCCTTACTGCTGCATCACGCTGCTCTAACCCAGACCTTATCTTCGCAGCAGACTCGCGTATAAGTATAACGTAGTTCCAAGCCCCTTGGGATAATGGGCCAGCGTCTACAGGCTTAGGTTGGGTGATCATCTTTGCTAACTCTCTGTAGATGGATACGCCGCTCTCTGTTAATCTGCACCCGCCTCGCTCCATTTTAACGAGAGCAAACTCTTGAAGCCGGCTCAATAGAGTTCTGACTGAGCCTTCTCCTAGCTGAAGCTCTTTTGAGAGGCTCTTCCTACCCCTTGGGGCGCCTTCGCCTAACACAAAGAACAGCTTTATCACATCTGTTATCTCGAATCCGGGCTTTGGACCTATAGGTTTCTCGGCGATCTTAATTAGGGTCTTTAGCGTGTTTAATTTCTGATTCTGCATCTAAATGAATTAAGTTGAGGTTGTTGAAAAACTTGTTGCTCAGCGCTCACCCGGCTTCCTTATATTCGGGTAGGTTGATGTATCTTCATAAACCCAAGCTAATGTATCGCCGCGCTGAAGTATGTAGTGGTCTGCGGCTGTCTCCCCCAGTATCCACTCACCTTGCGCCTTATCGAACCTCCACCAAAGCCAATAGTACCCTTTCTTAACTATCGTCGTGCCTACGCCATCGATGCCGGTAACGAAGACACCCATATCGCTTCCAATATACTCGACCGAGCTTACCTTTAAGGTAGCGTTCAGTAGCGTTGCGCCTACTGGAAGGAGGGTCTTGTTATGCCAGACCAAACTACCATTACCGTAATCTATTAGCAGATTAACCTCCAGAGAGACACTTTCTAATTCAGAGAGAAGAGAGTTATAGCGTCTATGAGCCTCTGCGCTGTCAAGGTAAAAGTAGACCGCGATACCACTACTTAATATAAGGAGAACGAGCAGGATTGCAGATAAAACAGATACACCCTTCTTCAACGTTCCCCCACCTTCAACATATGAGAGACAAGTAGATCGGTAAGCCTAGGAACCATCTTAGGAGGAAGGAGAGAGAATAGAAGCAGATTAGAAGCTTGATGAAGCAGACCCAGAGGGATAGGAAAGTTCATAGTCAGAATACCGACTAAAACACCGGGCCAGAGAGTATTCGTAAAGAGCACACCACTCACCGCGTTAGTAACTAGGTCGTAGCTCAAGGTTGCAACAAGACCAATTAGCCCGAGCTTAAGAGGGTGAAGGATACCTCTATTCGCACAGAAGGCTCCGGCTGCGGCATAAAAGACTTCGCAACAAGCCACCGCGGCTAAAATAGGAAAGGAGAAACCTAGGGGGTTAAATACGCCATAAATCAGCCAAGAGAAGACCGCTACAATAACACCGAATCTGAAACCCAAAATGTAGGCTGAGAGGAAGACTATGACGTCCATAAGCTTAACATTCCAGAGCGGAAAGAGAAGGTAGTTTGTGGTGACTGCGAGTGCTGTAAAGAGGCTTGCGGCTGCGACCTTTTTGGTTAATGTGGTCATCATCTTGGATGGATTATCCATCCAGGTATTAAAACCTTACTGAACTGTTCTCAACATAGAAGGGTCAAATTTTATTAACCGGATGTTTGCACTAATTTGCGCAGTAGCGAGAGTTGGTAGTTAATCTACAATCTACTAGCAGTAAAAGAGTTAAGGGTATATTTTCGGTTATTGCTTCAACTAATAGGCTTGAGATTCTTAAGATTCTTAACGCAAAGGGTTCTCTTAGCTACTCTGAATTAAAGAGTCTGGCTGGTTTTAAGTCGAAAAAAGAATCTGGTAAGTTCGCTTACCACCTTAGAAAGCTCGTGAGGCACGGTCTTGTTTCGCTAAATAGGGCAGAACGTAAATATGTTATAACCAGCCTCGGCACCCTTATACTTAACCTCAGTAGGCAGATAGAGGAGCACGCGATTCTAGAAAGCGGGAAGCTATATGTGCGTACATCAAAGCAGAAGATAGAGGAGTTTAACGCCAACAAGATCACGCAGAGCCTAGTTAAGGAGGGCGGTATGCCTCTTGATTTGGCTCAGAAGATTACAGCAGAGGTTGAATCTAGGATTCATAAGTTCCAAACCACCTATCTTACAGCTCCTTTGATTAGGGAGATCGTCAACGCAGTTCTTATAGAGCAAGGTTATGAGGAGTATAGGCATAAGCTTACGAGGCTTGGTCTACCTGTTCACGATATCGTCGAGTTGATAGATAGGGTGGGCTTGGCTGGCGGAGGGGGAGATGCGTTAATAACACAGACCGCTCAATCGGTCTTCTCAGAGTTCCTCCTTCTAAACCAGCTAAGTAAAGACGTTGCTGACCTCCATCTGGCAGGGGATGTAAACATCTCGAACTTAGGTAGGTGGGGTATAGCACCAGATACCCTCATAGTTGATACAATCCACCTTTGCGCATCTAACCTAAACCTTGGTGCTAAGATGTTCAGTGTAACTAAACTTGCGCCACCCACAAACCTTTC
>CAYQXI010000056.1:0-26163 GCA_964421575.1 uncultured Nitrosopumilales archaeon | reverse complement strand
CCACGACCCCCAACACCCCACGCGCTTTCCATGCCCACCACCAGAACCACCCACTGTAACAAAACCAGTAGCGCCAACTGCCCCCCCAGCGAAGCCGCTACTTGAGGGCTATGAGCTTAGAGTCGGCATAGTCTTGCCTCTTTCAGGTGCTCTGGCTGCTTTCGGTCAATCAGGCTACCGCGGCGCGCTCTTGGCGACCGATGAGATCAATGAGGCTGGTGGAATACTAGGGGCTAAGATCAAGCTAATTGTAGAGGACTTCGCAGGAGATCCTAAGGTTGCTGTAAGCGCTACAGAGAAGGTTATAACGGTGAACAAGGTGCACGTTCTAAGGGGTTACTTCACAAGTAGCGCAGCTATGGCTGCCATGCCCACCGCAGAGAAATATAAGACTCCCGTTCTCTCCATTGGTTCATCAGCTAAAGAGCTTTGCGAACAGGGGTGGAAATACTGGTTCAAGACACCGCCGAACAGCACAATGTTCGCTACCGTAGCCGCGGAATTCTTGAGTAAGCAGCTTGAACCGATGCTGAAATTGGGAAGACCGTTGAAGGTTGTAGTGCTACATGAAAACACCCTTATGGGCGTGTCTGATAAGAATGAATTTCTAAAGGTAGTCGAGGAAAAGGGGCTGAATTGGGAGATAGCTGCTGTCGAGGCTTACACAGCCGGTGCACTTGACTTCAAGCCAGTACTTGAGAAGCTTAAGGCTTTGAACCCCGATGTGGTAGCGGCATCCGGCTACCTGACAGACACTGTTTTGATCGCCAAACAGTCCAAGGAGATAGGTTTTAACCCGATCTGGGTAAGCATTGGTGGCGCAGGTATGCAGACCCCTGCGCTCATTGAATTAGCTGGCGAGAACGTGGCATACTGGTTCGTAGCAAACGAATACTGGTGGGATAGGAATTACCCAAGCGCTGAAGCAGGGCTGAGAGTTGCGCAAGCTTTCATGGCTAGATACGGATATCCTCCAGACTTCCAAGGCTGGTGTGGATATGCTGGAATGTATATTCTCAAAGAGTTGATTGAGAAGGTAGCTGAAGAGAACCCTGACAAGGTTAAAGAATTGTTTGCTAAAGACGACGTAGAAGCGATCCGTGAAATGATTAGAGAAGGTCTTGCGACGATGAAATTCTACCTAGATTGGACTGGAGAACTCTACTTTGAGGCAAATGGACAACTAGCGTACTCTCTAACCGGACCAACTATGGGCTGCACAATAATCCAGATACAGCCCGCGAAACCAGGAGACCTCTGGTCAGCTCAAGGACTCACTTTCCGCACAGTATACTCACCAGTCTATAAGGTGGCTGACCCCATACTTCCGCCGAAATAACGCCTTGCACAAAGGGGAGCAAATAATCGCTCCCATCACCAATCTTTTTATTTTACTACCTAAGTTAATAATTTAAATAGAATACCATAATACGATTATAAATTTTATACACTTTGCAAAGCAATAGCGCTTGCCCAGAGTAAACTTTTTAAACATCATAAAAAGAACGGGTTGTAGCATGGTCCTCTTAGGTGATTTGATTTCAAGCATTGTTGTGCACGGGCTTATGCTTGGAGCAATATATGCTACTATAGCGATGGGCATGAGTCTAATCTTTGGGGTAATGAGTATCAAAAACCTGGCACACGGTGACTTCGCTGTATTGGGGATGTTTACATCCTTTTGGTTATTTACACTCTATAATATATCACCTCTTTTATCAATCCCAATATCTTTTGCACTATTCTTTTGTATAGGAATGCTCTTAACGCGATTTATATTCAAGCATATTATAGGCGAAATGCTCGGATCCATAATCCTAACCTTCGGCTTATCCATCTTCATGGAGAACGTTATGCTACTAGTCTGGGGTGGTGATTATAGGACAATCCCGGTCGAATACGGTAAATATTCACTCGGCCCAATATCCGTTAGCGGTACTTATGTTGTAGCATTCGTTTTGACGATCCTCCTAATAATTCTTACACAACTCTTCTTATCAAAGACAAAAATAGGTGTAGCTATTAGGGCGGTAAGTCAAGACCCTGAGGCAGCAGAATCATTGGGGATAAGCGCAGATAGGATGAGACTCGTAGGAGGAGGTTTAGGGATAGCCTTAGCTGGCGCTGGAGGCGCGATTCTCGCCCTCATCTACTACATCTATCCATACCTCGGGATACTGCTAACACTATATGCTCTAATCATCTGTGTATTCACAGGATTAGGAAACGTTGCAGGCACAATCTTCGGAGGCATCATCATAGGAATAGTCCAAGCAGTAGCTACCATACAACTCCCCTACTCACTAACCCCTGTCGTAGGCTTCATACTATTCCTACTGGTACTTATATTCAGACCAAAAGGACTATTTACACGAGGGTGATTTGGCAATGAAACTAAGTCTAAAAACAATTCTACCAGTCGCTTTCATAATTATTGCGCTATTTGCACCCTTACCGATCGCTACTCAGACCTACCTCCTACATATTCTAATACTCATCCTTCTGTTTTCCGCCTTAGCTCAGTCTTGGAACCTACTCGCGGGATACGCAGGTCAACCATCCCTCGGACACGCACTATTCTTTGGGATGGGGGCATATACATCAGGTCTACTTACGCTCCATACAGAGTATTTCAAAATCAATCCGTGGCCTTCACTAATCCTAGGGGGATTTGTGGGCGCACTGCTAGGTATCGCAATAGGAGCAGTATGCTTCAGGCTAAGAGGCCCATATTTTGCTTTAGCAACGTTAGCCGCAACCGAAGTTGCCAGGCTTATCGTAATGAACTCAGAATTCACTAACGGTGCAATAGGTATCACGATAAGGGTGCCTCCACCCATCTCAACACCGTTCTTCACAATAAACTTTACAGAGAAGCTGCCTTACTATTACTTCTCACTTATCATAGTGATTATCTCATTTCTAGTTGTGTACATTCTATCAAACTCTCGATACGGATTGCTACTACGCTCAATTAGAGATGATGAAGACGCTGCGATGACCCTTGGTGTAAACGCCTTTAAGCTAAAACTACTTACGATGTTTATAAGCGGTTTCATCGCAGGAGTTGTCGGAGCTTTATACGCCATTTACATCTCTTACATAGATCCAGCTTTGGATCCCGGTGGGGTGCTCACATTATTCACATCTATCGAGCCTGTGTTGATAACAATAATAGGTGGAGCTGCTACGATCATAGGCCCATTTATAGGTTCGGTCATAAGAATTGGTGTTGGTGAATACCTTCGAGTACTATTCGGTTGGAGAGCAGGCATGGATCTGATCTTCTTCGGATTAATATTCCTTATAATCTTCTTCCTCGCACGCAAAGGGATTTGGGGTGTAATAAAAAGTAGAATTAAATTCAAATGAAGCGCCCTTGTGATAATGATGCTCGGCTTCAGATAATAATCTCATAAAATAAACTGCGAAAAAATTAATTTTTCACATGGCAAACCAATGAAATCCTAATATTCATAAAAGCGAATAAATAATTGATCACGACAAGATGATAAAATTAAAATAAGAGTTTGACCCGCTGTTGAGTTGAAGTGAAAGAGAAGTTGGCAGAAACAGAAGACCTTGAAGTAAAAATCATTGGTGGACACAACGGTGCTCCCTGCTGCTGGGTCCGCTGCGGTATGTTAGCATACGTAGACAAAAAGACAGGAAGGCTTGTTAGAGTTGAAGGAAACCCCAACCACCCTGTGAGCAGGGGCTTTGTATGCAAAGATAGGGTTACGCACTCAGTTGAGTGGCTTTACCACCCCGCACAACTCCTTTACCCCTTAAAGAGGGTGGGGGAAAGAGGTGAAAACAAGTGGCAGAGGATCAGCTGGGAGCAAGCCCTCGACGAAATAGCTGAAAAGCTCAAAGAGATTAGAGACAAGTATGGTCCGGAGGCGATAGCAACCTGCGAAGGAACATACAGATCCGACTTATACTGGGCGAGGGCAAGGTTCCTGAACCTATATGGTAACCCAGCGAACACTTTTGGACCAGGAACCATCTGCTCCACAAACTGTGTTGCTATCCAATATGGTATGCTGGGCACAAACACGCATACACCCGACATAGCTAACGCAGCCCTAATAGTGCTTGCGAGCAGAAACCCACCTGAATCTCTACCCCTTCACTGGCACGTAATAATGGCTAGAAAGAGAGCGGGGAAGACTAAACTCATCACAATAGACCCAAGGATGACTGAAGCGGCCAGAAATTCTGACCTCTGGCTACAGATCAGACCAGGCACTGACGTCGCTCTCTTTATGGCTTGGATACGCTACATAATCGAAAACGAGCTTTATGATAAACATTTTGTCGAAAAATGGACTAACGCACCATTTTTGGTCCAAGTCGAGCCGAGGAAGATGCTGACTGAAAGCGACATAAGACCGGGTGGTTCTAAGGAGAAGTTCGTTGTATGGGATACAGTAACAGGTGGACCAGCTATATGGAACCCACAGGAGATGGAGTATGAGCCGAAGGATACAAAGCCCGCGCTGAAAGGAACATTCAAGGTGAAGCTAGCGGACGGCAGAGAAGTAGAATGCAAGACCGCTTGGCAGATGATAATCGACCGCGTTGAACCCTGCACCCCAGAATGGGCCGAAAAGATAACTTGGATACCAAAAGAGAAGATCATTGAATCGGCAAGAATGTACGGCAGTATAAGGCCAGCTTGTATATACAGAGGTGTCGCTCTTGATCAAATAGGTATCAACTCGACAGAAGCAGAGCTCTGCAAAACTATACTGAGGGCGATAACCGGAAACCTTGATGTGATAGGCGGAGACCACATGACCTACCCTGGCCCGGTTGTGAACGGTAAGCAATTCATAAGGGACGCACACCTTCAGCTCGAGGACAAACTTCCTCCGGAGATGAAGAAGAAGCAGCTAGGCATCTTGGAGCATCCTGTACAAGGTTGGCCTCAGTACGACATCACAAGTAAGTACTATAAGGAGCGCTACGGCGTTCCTCAATGCATGTCTGGACACATGTTCCAACCACCCATACCTTACTTGTGGCGTGCTATAATAACAGGGAAACCTTACCCAATCAAGGGTCTGATAACGTTCGGAGGTAACCCGCTCGTTTACGCCGCTAACACAAAGCTCGTATATAAGGCGCTCAAACACCCCGGATTGGAACTCCACGTCGTGCTTGAATACTGGATGACACCTACAGCACAGCTAGCAGATTATGTGCTGCCGATGCAGTCTAAGATGTTCGAGAGACCTTACTGCGGCACCTTCGAGGACTTCCACTCAGCCGTAGCTGTTTGGGATGCGGCGGTCAAGCCGCTTGGTGAACGGAAGAACGAATATGACTTCTTCAAAGGACTCGCTGAGAGGTTTGGATGGGGCGAATACTTCCCGTGGAAGGATTATCGCGAAGTTATTGACTACAGGTTGGCATCCATAGGTATGACATTCGAGGAGGCGGTGAAGAAATGTATAATCTACACTCCTATTGAAAAGCAGTATGAGCAGATAAACCCCAAGACCGGTAAGCCGTTCGGCTTCGCCACCATCAGCAAACGTGCTCAAATCTACAACTATACCTTTGAACTCCTTGGTCTAGACCCACTACCAAAATACGAAGAGCCGGTTGAGAGCCCTATCAGCAAGCCTACACTTGCAAAGGAATACCCCTTGATACTGACTACTGGAGGAAGGTTCAGGCCGCAATTCCACTCTGAGCATAGGCACTGGGGTTACGGTATGAGAGAGCAGCACCCGTGGCCGCTTGTTGAGATACACCCAGAGACGGCTCGTGAACTCGGTATAGCTGATGGAGACTGGGTATGGATAGAGACACCTAGAGGAAGAATAAGGCAGAGGGCTAGGTTGACGACCGCCATCCACCCAAGAGTCGTAAACTGTGAGGCGAGCTGGTGGTTCCCTGAGATGCCTGGAGAAGAGCCGTATCTTCACGGCGTCTTCATCTCCAATGCGAACGTGCTTACCCTAGATGAGCCAGAAACACTCGATAGAGAGTGTGGTAATTGGACTAACAGGGGGCTCCTCTGCAAAGTCTACAAGGCGACGGGCATAGATGCTCTCGGATGAAAAGAAAAACCACAGATGCATCTATGGGTACGGTATCTGTCTAGCCCCGCCTGAGCTAGAAGGCTACGCGTTCAAGCTGTACTGTGATGAATGTGCAGTCAAGGAAATAATGCAGAAGGGAAGAGATATATGGTCGTCTCCGGTGGGGTTCTCATAGCTAAAGAATGATGCAAAAATTCCCCTCACTTTTTTATTTTATTGGGTTTTTAATAAACCACTTCTCCAGCTTCCACAAATCATATGTAAAAAGCAAACTAATTAAGGGGGCGTTGCTATTAAAGAAGTAGTAGGTGTTATAAGAATTTGGGAGAGCTGCTGACGAAGTTTTGCGTACCAACAACCTTCGAGGACAGATTCTTAGACGAACTCGATAAGCTAAATAGAAAGTATAGAGAGTCAAACGTATGCGTTTACGAGGTATACGGCTCGTTCAAGACCATCTTTGGCACGGGTAGGGCTTCAACTATCCTTCCGAAGGTTGATGAAGAGAGGTTTGCAAGACATGTTGAACAGACCCATTCATATGGTATAGAGTTTGCCTTTGCTTTGAACCCTGTTTGTATGAATCTTGTGGAGTATACAGATTGGGGGCGTAAAAGCCTTGACGATCTCCTCACAAAGCTTTCAAGTATAAAGGTTGATACCCTCATAATCGCGATACCTTATCTTATCGAATATGTGGCGAAGAACTACCCTGAGTTCAAGATCAATGCGTCCTCGATCTGCTACATAGATTCGTTAGAGAGGGCTTTAATGTACGAGAGGCTGGGCGCACATAGGCTTACCTTGAATGAAGACATCAACCGCTGCTTTAGACTACTTAAGGTAATAAGGAAAGAAGTTAAAGCAGATCTTGAGGTGATAGCTAACAACGGTGGTCTGCTCAAATGCCCCTTTAAGACCTACCACGACGCTATAAACGCCCACGTCTCACAATACGTAGTGGAAGATAAGGTTGGTTTCACATATCTGCCTTACCCATTCATGAGATGTACTCTTGAAAGGCTGTGCAACCATAAAGAGATCATAAGAGCACCTTGGTTCAGACCTGAGGACATAAAGTATTACAAAGAAATCGGCATCGACTACATTAAGATAGCTGGCAGGGGCCTTCCGGCTAAAGTCTTGCTGAAGCTAATCGAATCTTACCTCTCAGGTAGGTATGATGGAGATATCTACGCTTTGATCGACAACTCTTATCTACACTTCTCAAGGAACATGTTCGATCCAAGTGCTGAACCTCTTCCTCCGCTAAAGATATCAATCGACAACCGCTCACTTGATGGCTGGTATGAACACTTTGTAAAAAACGATCCACCTTGCTTAACCGGATGCATAGGTTGCGATTACTGTGACAGGGTCGCTAAGAAGGTTGTAAAGACAGATCCTGAGTTAGAAAAGAAGTATATAGAGAGGATAAGAGAGATGATTAATAAGTTAGTCTCCCAAAAACCCCCTATTAAACTGAAAGAAAAAGAGGGGGGTGGATTTATCTTGGAAACAGAAGACCCTCCAGTTTGCTTTGGTGAATACCAGATTTGCAGCACTATCTAACACTAATATCTACTTGAGCGAAAAACTATTAAGTAGGGTATTTTAGGTGGGTATCAAGATAAGGGGTGTTGAATAGTGATCTTTATACCCCGTGAAGGAGAGATGGAAGATCTATTTAAGCCTGAAGAGGATCTCATCACATTCGATGCTAGACAGATGCCTTTAAACAGCTATGAGATCACGTCGCCCTCCTCAACCGACCTCTCATACTACAGATCGATGATGGAGAAGCTCGCACCCTCCCTTAAATCCAGCGAAAGCGGTTACGTCGCCGTAGAGTGGAAGAGAAAGAAGAACTGTTTAGTTGTGGTGGCTGAGAGTATAGAGGATAAGATGAAGGCCCTTGCTGAAAGTGGTATTCAAGCAAGCTATGAGAAAATAGAATACAATATGTGGGAACAATCACACCAATTTATTACCGATAGAGGCGAGTTTGAAGGTATCGCTGATCTTATAGTCGAATGCGTAAAAGATGACGACCGATTCTACGTGGCATATGATTGGATGAGGAAGCGTAACGTTTTCCTCTGGGCTACAAAGGCAGCCGAAGATAGGGCAAAATGTATGAGGGAAAAGGGCTTCTTAGCAATAGTAAGGACTTAGCAATAGCGCAGACCTCAACACACATCTGCGATCTTCTTCAGATAGTGGTCACGATATAGCTAAAGAAAAGGGTGAAATTCAACGAGGAATTGCAGCAAGTTTTTAAACATGTTATGTAATAGTAGGAGTTAATGGTCGATGGTTATGGTTGATGATGCTGTACGGTATACAAACTGCACGAAAGGCGGACCTGTGTACGTATATGTAAAGGATGGTAAAATAGTGCGTGTTGAACCGCTTGAATTGAGTCAAGAAGATGCGGAATCTTGGGTCATTGAGGCAAAGGGGAGAAGTTTCGCACCTCCTAGGAAAGCATTGGTTGCCTCTTGGACCTTATCGACAAGAGCCAAAGTTTATGCGCCCAATAGAATTCTTTACCCACTAAAAAGAGTGGACTTTAACCCGAACGGTGCGAGAAACCCAGAGAACAGGGGTAAATCAGCATACGAACGAATCAGTTGGGAGGAGGCTTTAGATATCTTGTGTTCAGAGATCGAACGCATTATCAAAAACTATGGCTCGCCTGCGATACTTACAACACCCTCTTCACATCACAGCTGGGGTAATGTTGGATACAGGTTCAGCGCCTACCACAGATTCATGGCGATGCTAGGCGCCACGTATGCCGACCACAACCCAGACAGTTGGGAGGGGTGGTTCTGGGGTGCAATGCACCACTGGGGCTTCTCATGGAGGCTGGGGATCCCTGAGCAATACGACCTTCTTGAAGACGCTTTAAAACACTGCGAACTTCTAGTCTTCTGGTCTTGCGATCCGCATGCAACACTAGGCACATACGCAGGTAATGAGTCTGTTCCTTGGAGGTTCTGGTTAAAAGAGCTTGGCGTGAGGATGATCTTTATCGACCCATTCTTTAACTGGACCGCGATGAACTTCTGCGATAAATGGCTCGCTCCTAAAGTCGGAACAGACACAGCCTTGGCGCTGGCTATCGCTTACACTTGGATTAAAGAGGACACATACGATAAAGATTATATTGAAAAACGAACTTTGGGCTTTGAAAAATGGCGTGATTATATTTTAGGCAAGGATGACGGAGTACCCAAGACCCCTGAGTGGGCTGAAAAGATATGTGACGTACCAGCCAGAGAAATAAGAGCTTTGGCAAGGGAATGGGCCAGAAAGAAGACTATGCTCGCGATCGGACGAGGGGGAATGGGAGGTGCCTGTAGAGCCGCCTACGGACACGAATGGGCTAGGATGATGGTTTTATTAGCCGCTATGCAAGGACTGGGCAAGCCGGGGAGGAATATATGGGGTACAACAGCGGGAGTGCCCTACAATGCGCAATTTTACTTTCCAGGCTACGCAGAGGGTGGAATATCAGGAGATGCGACCAATACAGCCGCAGCTACTCTTTTGTCTCGAGGCATGACCAAGATTCCTGTCAGATGGACCGTAAATGAGCCGCAAGGGCAACACGTTTTAAGGCTTCTCCTACCAGAAGCTATTCTTAATCCGCCAGTAAAGTGGAGAGGAAAGGGGTTTGCTGGTGCGTATCCTGAAGCGCAGTTTAGAGAGTACAAATATCCTGAGGACGGCTTCCCGACAGCCAAGATGTTCTGGAGGTATGGTACAGCCTACATCTCTACGATGACAGAGACCAATAGGTGGGTTAGAATGTATAGAAGCCCAAAGCTTGAATTCGTAGTTAGCCAAGCGATCTGGTTCGAGGGAGAAGCTAAATTTGCTGATCTTATACTTCCAGCTTGCACAAACTTTGAGAGATGGGATATCGGAGAATGGGCTTCCTCAGGCGGATATACACCGCACTTATCAGATTCGACTAACCACCGGATAATTGTTTTACAGATGAAGTGCATAGAGCCTTTAGGCGAATCAAAATCTGATTATCAAATATTCGTGGACGTTGCGAAAAGATTAGGGTTCTATGAGAAATATACGGAAAATGGTATGACTGAGCTAGACTGGGTTAAAAGGATGTTTGAGGTAACAGATTTATCAAAATACATGACGTGGGAGGAGTTCAAGAGAAAGGGGTACTTCGTTGTCCCACTACCTAAACCATACAAGCCAACACCAGCTTTAAGATGGTTTGCAGAAGCGAGAAAAAGGGACACACCCGACACCGGCTTTACAGGTGGCAGAATCATGGGTCTTCCAGACGGACACGGCTTAGGTACACCCTCAGGCTTACTGGAATTTGAAGCAACTACCTTGAAAAGGTTCGATCCATCGGATCCTGAAAGGCCACCTATACCGAAGTATATACCCTCGTGGGAAGGACCTGAAAGCCCCATTGCGGAAAAATATCCGCTTCAATTAGTATCACCACATCCACGCTATTCGTTCTTCACACAGTATGATGGTAAGGAGAGCTGGATTAACGACATACCTGATCATAGGCGTAAAGGTAAAGACGGGTATTATTACTGGATACTTAGAATACACCCAGAGGATGCGCGTAAAAGAGGGATAGTCGACGGTGACTTGGTTAAGGTCTACAACGATAGAGGAGCCGTTATCTGCATAGCCGAAGTCACTGAAAGAATACGCCCGGGTGTTGTACACTCATACGAGGCCAGTGCCGTATATGATCCTATAGGTGAGCCCGGAGAATCTCCTGATCGCGGAGGATGCATTAATCTACTGACGCCGTCTCGTTTGATGTCTAAAAACGCTAGCGGGATGGCACCAAATTCGTGCATGGTAGAGGTATCGAAGTGGGGGTGAAAGAATGACGAGGTGGGCGATGGTCATTGATATAGATAAGTGTATAGCCTGCTATTCGTGTTTCATTGCTTGCAAAGACGAGTTCTGGGATAACGATTACCCACCCTACTCTTTGGGCATAAAGAGATTGGATCAAACATTGATAAGGCTGATAAAGAGGGAGAGAGGAAAGTTCCCACACGTAAAGGTCGCTTATATGCCAGTTTTCTGTATGCAATGTGCTGATCCTCCCTGCGCTAAAGTAGCTAAAAATAATGCGGTTTATAGTAGAGTGGATGGAGTAGTGATCATAGATCCTCAGAAAGCAGCTGGTCAAAGGGATATAATAGAGGGTTGTCCATATCATGTAGTGAGCTGGAACGACGAAAAACGCATCCCACAGAAATGCACCTTCTGCATTCACCGAATCGAAAGCGGTAAAGTCCCTCGATGTGTTCAAGCTTGCCCAAGCGGGGCTATGATCTTTGGCGACCTAGAGGATGAGCAAAGTGAGGTAAGTAAATTAGTGAAGAGTGGGTTGGCTGAACCATATCACCCAGAGTACAATACTAAACCAAGCGTCTACTACTTAAATCTCCACAGAATGACTAAATACTTCATAGCCGGAAATGTCGTGTTTAAAGACACAGACGAATGTGCAGAGGGTGTCGAGGTAACCCTTATGAACGAGAAGACAGGTGAAAATAAAACTGTAATCACCGACAGCTTCGGTGGCTTCGAATTCGACGGCTTAGATACCGATGTAGTATACCGTTTAAGAATAACATACACAGGCTACGCACCAAAAGAACTAAGCTTAAAAATTGAGAGAAACGACATCTATCTTGGCAACATATTCATAGAAAAGATCCAGTAGCCTCAAAAACCCTCATAATATTTTTTGATCAACTGCCGATCCAAGTAAGATAGCTTATTGCGTTAATGTGAGTTCGCGTAGAACTTCTTTAGTGTGCTGACCGACTTCTTCAGGGGGTAGATACCTAATCTTTAGTTGGCATTCAGAGAACTTGAATGGTATGCCGAGTACCTTTACTTTCTGCCCTTTGTAGGGGATTTCAAGTATCATATTACGATGGATTAATTGAGGATGATTCGCCACTTGTAGTGTATTGTTTACTGGTGCACAAGGCACCCCCGCGGCAACCAAAGCATCTACTAGTTTTGTAGTCTCCCATTCTTGGAGTATTTTGCTGAGTTCTTCTATAAGGCTCTTCCTATTTGCATATCTCTCCTCCTTTGTTGCGTAGAGAGGGTTGTTCAGCAAATTCTCTGCTTTTATAACTTGGCAGAATTTTCTCCAGTGCTCGTCCTCAAATGCCGCTATGAAGATGTAGGAATCTTTGGTCTTAAATACTTGGTATGGTGCTCCGACAGGGGCGGCTGAACCCATTCTCTCCCGTATCTTTCCGGTTATGGAGCTGTAAGCAACCCAGTATCCAGCCCACAGGGAGGCTATATCAAGCATGGAGATGTCGATATATTGCCCCTTTCCAGTTTTCTCTCTATACAATAACGCTGCAACTATTGCTAACGCAGCATAAACGCCAGCACCGTAATCGATGATGGATGCAGGTATCCTCGAGGGTAAACACGGTTCAGGATCACCAGTTAGTGACATTAGTCCAGATTCAGCTTCGATTATTGGATCCCAGGCTGGGCGGCTGCTATATGGTCCGTCTTGTCCATAGCCTGATATTGAGCAGTAAATTATAGTCGGGTTAACTTTTTTGACGCTTTCGTAGTCCAATCCGAATTTCTTTAAGGTCCCTGGTACAAAGTTCTCTACTATGATATCGACTTTTTTGGCTAACTCGATGGCGACCTTTCTTCCTTCTTCGGTTCTAAGGTCTAGGACGATGCTACGCTTGTTTCTGTTATTAACTATAAAGATTGTCTCAAGCATTCCGACCCAGTGTCTTCCTCTATCTCCTCTTCCGGGCACCTCCACCTTAATCACTTCTGCACCGAGGTCGCCAAGAAGCATAGTGCAGTGAGGACCGGATACTTCGTGTGTGAAATCTAGAACCTTTATTCCCTCAAGCGGAGCCGTGATCATCTTTAGATCGTTTCCTTTATCTTACGAAACCAGTTATTAAATGTTTTCTTGGCCTACGGATAGAGTTTTAGACGACTAATATCTGCTACGTCTTTTAATGAATATTCGCAATACGATAAATTATACTGAAGATGCGTGTAATTAAAATAAAGGTTAATAGGCGAAGGGAGCAAATAATAAGTATCTTGAATATAACGAAGAGCTTCACTCGTCGCTGATCTCCGTGGGCCTATCCGCTTAAACCGTTAGGCTCAATTATAAGCAATACGTTAATAAGGGCTAAGTGGTATGTAGGTGCAGAGTTGGTTAGGCTTGCTGTCATCGGCGGCTACCTTGGTGCTGGTAAGACGACGCTGATAGTTTCTCTTAGTAGGAAACTTGTTTCTGAGCGTAAGTTAAGAGTAGCTATTATTACGAACGATCAAGGGGATGTTCTTGTTGACAGTAAGGCTGTGGGATTGGCTGGTTTTCCTTTTGCCGAGGTTCAAAACGGCTGCTTTTGCTGCAGGTTTCCCGATTTTATAACAAAGGTTCATGAGCTCCAGAGTGTAGTTAAGCCTGATTTGATTCTTGCCGAACCTGTTGGTAGTTGCACAGACCTCATAGCGACCGTTTACAACCCGCTTGCAGAATATTATGGAGGGGAGGTAGATCTTGCCCCCTATGTTGTGCTGGTCGATGCGAAGAAGGTGCTTAGCTTAGCTAAAGTAGATGCATCTAAGGATAGACAGTTAGCCCTTATGGCTTGGCAGCTTCAGGAAGCAGACATCATATGTATTAACAAAGTCGATATGATAGATCCTTCAGAGCAGCCTCAGGTACTTGATGCGGTAAAAAGGTTTTATTTTGAGGAGCCGGAGTGTTTGTTTATATCGGCAAAGACTGGCTATAACTTAGATAAACTCTGCGACTATATTTTGAATGGGAGGTATGAGCGAAAGACTGGTGTCGATGTCGATTATGATACGTATGCTGCAGCCGAGGCAGATCTGGGTTGGTTTAACGGTTCCTTCACGCTCCTCTCTGACAAGCCGGTTTCTATGAAGAATGTTCTCTCCCGTCTACTAAGCTGGATTGGTAAGAGTATCGTGGAGAGGAATGGTTGTATCGCGCATCTTAAAATCTTCTTTTCATCAGAGGAAGGTGCTGGTAAAGCTAGCCTACTCGATTTAACTCAAGGTGTAGTCTTTGACTTTGAACCACCTGTCTGCTCAAAATTAGATGTTGTTATAAATATAAGGGCAGAATTAAGCCCCGAGGATCTAACGCGGATCGTTGAAGAGGGGCTCCGAAGAATATTATCAGAATGTTCTCTAAGGTATGAAAACTGGTCTGCTAAGAGCTTCAGACCAAGATATCCTCGCCCCTATTATCGGATATGAATTTGGATGTAGCGTAAAGATTACAAATAGGTGGTTGGTGAGGTAGGTGGAGGTGCTTGATCGATGAATGTTTTTGAATGTATTATGAAGAGGAGGAGCGTTAGATCTTTCGTTCCAGAGCCTGTCAGCGATGATGTCGTTAAAGAGGTGTTAGAAGCTGCTCGCTGGGCCCCCTCCGCACAGAATAGACAAGAGTGGGCATTCATCGTGATCCGAGATAAAGAGGTAAAGAAGAAGATAATGGATGTAGTGATAGATATAGAGTTGAACATTACAAGAACGGCTTGGAATAGGCTTAAAGCTGGGGGTGAGGCATTAGAGACGATGGTGCAAGCGATTAGAAGATCTACAGGAAGGGACATAACAGCCCAGAATATAAAGGATCAGCCCGACCTCGACGATCTACTCACAAAATTCACGATCGATGGTATCACCAGCATGTTCAACGCTGATCTTCTTATAGCAGTCTACCGAAGGGCGGTGGAAGAGCTGAGCCCGACACTTACCAACGCATACGACCTTGGCGCAGCTATAGAGAATATGCTGCTCGTAGCCACAAGCCGAGGACTAGCCTCGGTTTGGGCAGGGGGCTTTGCAAGAAAGGAGACTAAAGTAGAGCACCGAGCTGTCGGTGCAGCTGTTAGAACATTCTATAGGGATAGAATATCAGAGATTCTAAATGCGCCTCCTGAGATGGATCTCTGCGCTCTGGTGTTTATCGGCAAAGCAGCTGTAGAGCCGCCTGCACCACCGAGAAAACCGCTCGAACAGATAGCGTTCCTCAACACTTGGGGTAACCCTTGGAAGTGATTACGCTCCGAAGATAAGATCTCTACACGGACTCTCCTATGCTTCGGCTTCGTAGTCAAGCAGATGCTCTTCTTCCTCAGAAATCTCCTTACCGAGATGTCTGTAGACCCCAATCTTTAACGCTTTGTAGGGTAGTAGCGCGCATTTTATTCTTGCTGGGTTGAGTCCAAGGGTCTCTATGCCGAGCGCATCTAGTATCTCTTTTTTGGTGAAGGAGAGAAGGTCATCTAGCTTCTTTCCTTTTAAGAGTTCTGTCATAAGTGATGCTGACGCGGTGCTTATGGCGCATCCTTTACCTTTGAACTTTATGTCTTCTACCTTCCCATCTTTATCCAGCTTGATGTATAGTTCGACGTCGTCGCCACAGAGTGGGTTAGATTCCTGCACCTTTATTTGAGCGTCTTCGATGCTCCCGTAGTTTCTGGGATTGCGGTAGTGGTCGATTATCCTTTCGCGGTAAAATTCTGAGCTCATAGTCTGAATATGCGCCTCGCCTTATATAGCCCTTCTACCAAAGCATCTATGTCGCTCTCGCTGTTATAGATGTAGAAGCTCGCTCTAGCTGTTGCTGCTACACCAAGTTTGTTCAAGAGTGGTTGGGCGCAATGGTGCCCTGCTCTAACAGCAATACCCTCTTCATCAAGAATACTCGCCAAGTCATGTGGGTGTATGCCGGGTAAGTTAAAGGAGATTACGGCGCAGCGCTTATCTAACTCTCTCGGGCCATAGATCTTTATATCTGGGACTTCTGAGAGCCTTTTTAGAGCGTAATCAGTCAACTTAACTTCATGTGCTCTGACTTTATCCATTCCTATCGAGTTCAAGTAATCTATGGCTGCACCTAAACCTATAACGTCTGCTACGGAGGATGTTCCCGCTTCAAACTTCCACGGCAGCTCATTCCACTCAGCACCACCTAACCACACTCTACTTATCATATCTCCACCACCTAAGAAGGGGTTCATCTCCTTCAGCAGATCTCTCTTGCCATAAAGAACACCCACACCTAAGGGCCCTAAGGCTTTGTGCCCAGAGAATGCTAGGAAGTCACATCCGATCTCTTTCACATCCACAGGCATATGCGGTACGGATTGCGCTGCATCCACAACCGCTATGGCGCCGACTTTATGCGCCTTCTCCACAATCTCTTTCACGTCGTTTATCGTGCCGAGAACATTTGATGCGTGTGTTATGCTCACGATCTTCGGCCCTAGGTTCAGAAGCCTATCTACCTCTTCTTCAACGAGCAGACCCTCTTCGTTGAAGGGTATGTAATCGATCTCGGCTCCGGTATGCTTGGCGATTAGCTGCCAAGGGACGATGTTGCTGTGGTGCTCCATCTCGGTCAATAGTATTCTGTCTCCTTTCTTTAGGTTTTGTAGTCCCCAGCTATAGGCTACTAGGTTTAGGGCTTCTGTGGCGTTTCTTGTGAAGACTATCTCTGAATCTTTTGCGTTTATGAACTTTGCGACCTTCGCCCTAGCGTTCTCGTAGGCTTCTGTTGCCTCTATGCTCAGCCTGTAGACGCCTCGGTGCACATTTGCGTTGTAGTTTTCGTAGAATTCGCGTATCGCTTCTATAACTTGGCGCGGTCTTTGTGTTGTGGCTGCGTTATCGAGATAGATGAGTGGTTTGCCGTAGATTCTTCTTTTGAAGATAGGGAAGTCCCGCTTTATTACTTCTGGGTCGAGTTGGTCGGTGCACATATTTTACACTCTCTAACTTCTCCTACCTCATATAGATAAGTGTGCTTTTGCCCTATTAAAGACATCTATCCACATGCTCCAGCTGAGTCTGCCTGTCTGGGTGTTCTGGCGGCTCGGATGGTAAGAGTCGATTAGGGTTTGTCTACCTAAGTCGATTAGTTGGCCGTGTTTGAAAGCTAGGTTCTTTGAGCCTGTGATCTTAAGATAGGTGTCGTGTGCCAAACG
Organism: uncultured Nitrosopumilales archaeon; assembly: GCA_964421575.1. Lineage (GTDB taxonomy): Archaea > Thermoproteota > Nitrososphaeria > Nitrososphaerales > JAAOZN01 > JAAOZN01. Next base: position 9,038 of record CAYQXI010000056.1, on the reverse strand, counting down.
CCCAAGCGCTACGACTACACTAACATCCCTGAGTATCTGGAGCTCAGCCTTGAGGTACTTTGAGCAGTTTTCAACTTCGCTCTTCAGCGGCTTGTTGGCTGGTGGCACGCATCTGACTACTGCTGTTATGTATGCGTTGAAGAGCTTTAAGCCGTCGTTCCGTGAGATACTTGTGGATTGGTTCGCGAAGCCTGTCTCGTAGAGCGCTTTTATGAGCCAAGCGCCTGAGCTGTCGCCTGTGAACATGCGGCCTGTTCGGTTGCCTCCGTGTGCTGCTGGTGCTAGGCCTATGATGAGTAGCTGTGCGTATGGGTCTCCGAAGCCGGGCAGGGGTTTGGCCCAGTATTCTTCTCCTCTGTAGCGTTTTGGTGGGTTGAGTGCGACCCTGACTCTGTGTTCTGTTAGCCTTGGGCAGAGGTTGCAGCTGATGATCTGTTTTGATAGGGCTTCTAGCGCCGCTTCTCTATCCAACCCGCTCTTCTTTCTTCTCCAGATGTCTTATACGCTTTTATTCGCTTTGGTTTTGAAAGGTTTATATGTGCCTACGGTATCATAGGTATATCTGTGAAGATATTTTAATGAAATGTAAACTATGTGGTTTAAGCCGCATCTTCCAGAACGAGAAGGTGAACGGTAGCCGATACTACTTATGCACCGATTATAAGCAAACTTTTACTGAGGACGACCGATTCCCAGATATGAGTATCAAATTCGAGATTGTAACTACAGCTCTAAACCTATACTTTAAAAGCCTAACGATTAGAAAGGTTCAACAGCAGATATCTAAGTTATACGGCGTTTATGTGAGATCTGTAGCCGTATGGAAGTGGATTATGAACTATTCGAGGATGGTGGCGGATTCCGTCGAAAGCAAGCCCGAGCTTCCAGGTAAGTGGCACGTTGATGAGACTGTAATCAAGTTTAGAGCAAAGTGGTTCTGGGCCTCGATAGATCGGGATACGAAATTCTTAGTCTCAACACACCCGTTTAATGACAGAACGCGCCACTTAACAACTTGCAGAACGCCTACGCAACAAGCTAAAGTAGATACAGTGAACAGGTGGTATGACCTGATTAAATTAGCGATTATATAAAACGGGGGGTGCTGGATGAAGCGCGTATTGGTCAGCTTACCCGATAAGGTCTATGAGATTATACAAAAGGAGTTAAAGGGGACGATGGGGGAGAGTAGTAGTGAAATTGTGAGAGCTATCATCGTAGCTTACCTATCTGAGAAGGGATACTTAGAGAAGAGTCGAGGTGACTAGATGGGTAGAAAGAAGAGGAAACCACCAAAAGAATTAGCTGAAGGAATAAATTTGCTAAGTGACTCGCCGATAGAGCTATTAGACGAGAAAGGCATCATAACTCACGAAGAGTGGGATCGTAGGATAAAGATGAGGATCGAGGAGATAGTGAGGCTTGCCACTTATAGAGAATTTGAGGAAGGAGCACCATATGACTTGGCATAAGATCGTCATCGGTGATAGTAGAGATATGAGGGAAGTTGAAGATGAGAGTGTTCATCTAATCGTCACTTCACCACCTTACCCTATGATAGAGATGTGGGATGATATGTTTAGGAGGGTCGGATGTAAGACTTATGATGAAATGCACGAATACTTAGCAGATGTATGGAAAGAGTGTTACCGCGTTCTAATAGAAGGAGGGATAGCCTGCATAAACATCGGGGACGCTACAAGAACCGTAAACGGTAGGTTTAGGCTCTTCCCGAATCATGCGAGGGTAATAGAACACTGTGAAAAGATAGGCTTCACCACCCTCCCCTATATTCTTTGGAAGAAGCCAACGACTAAACCGAAGTATAAGGGGAAAGGGGCGTTCTTAGGGTCAGGCTTTCTGCCACCTAATGCCTATGTTACCTTAGATTGTGAATACATCTTAATCTTTAGAAAAGGAGGTTTGAGGAAGTTTAAGCCGAACGATTCAAACCGCTATATGAGTAGGTTTAGTAAGGAGGAACGGGATAAATGGTTCACGCAGATATGGGATGATGTGGGTGAAAAGCAGAACCTCAGCGAGGTTGAGAGGAGAGCAGCATCCTTCCCTGAATCGATACCTTATAAGCTGATAAGGATGTTTTCAATAATAGGCGATACCGTGTTAGACCCCTTCTTAGGAACAGGGACAACCACTAAGGTGGCTTTAAGTCTTGGCAGAAATAGCATAGGCTATGAAATAGATAAGTCCCTCCTCCCTGTTATTAACAAAAAGATAGGATTAAGTGAGGCGAGGTTGACAGGAGATAAAGTAGAAGTGATCATACGTGGAGGTTGAACACACCCTCAAAAAAGTGGGAGAAAAATTATGGATACATTTCTCTTCTCAGTCATAACAGAAGAACTTTTTCTCAACTAAAAGGAAAGAGGTTCGTGGTTAGAATAGGAATGAAGTCTTATTTGAGAGGCAGCTAGATTCGCAAGGAAGACTCTACCTTAGTACAAGACCTCTGCAAATATTCAAGGATGGTGATAAGCTTATTATTTCATTTGAAGATGATGGTCTAACAATTAAGAAGGTAGCCGATTAAAAATCTACATCGATTTCGAACGCGTCTTTCTTCTTCTTATAATAGATAACCTTTTCGGCTTGTAATTCCTCCATCAGAGATGGTTTAGCCTTGTAGGTTGAGGGCTTTATGGATACAGAAAACCCACCTATGTAACCATCTATCCCTTTTGCTTCCTCCTCTGGTGTGGCTAACCTATATGATACGCCTTTAATTGAAGCTATTTTCTTTAAAATAGCTTCCTGGAAGCGTAGCCCAACGAACGTTTTAACAAGTACCAAGTCTTCGACCCACTCTTTAACAGTCTTCTCATCTATATTTTTGATCGCCATTTCAAGAACTCCTAACATACGTATTATCCTCTTTGTGGCAACCTCTATTGCGTCAGGTCTCTTACTTAAGTACCAGTTCTTCCAGCCTTCATACGTCTTATAAGGGCATTCGTTTATCAAATCTGATAGCTGACCTACAACAGCAGGTCTTGTGCCTTGTGCGAACTGGTTTGCTAGGTTTATTATTGGCCCTATATATTTGGGGAATTTCTTACTCCTACCCACTGAAAGTTCCGTAAGCTCATCTATGCTAATCTTTATTTTGGTCACACACCACCTATCCATAGGTTCTTATATTAACCGTTTTGATCTAACTGAGTTTTTCAACTCGCTTGTTCAAGTCTTTGCTTCTCTAATTGCTCTAATAACTTGACTTTAATCCTTCCTTTTTCTTCAAGCCCGTAATGTGTATCAGCATAAATCTGTATGGCTCTTTCCACAAGCTTCGCTATCTTTATGCCGTCTCGGTTAGTGATCTCCTTTGCCATCTTATAGATTTTGCTCCTTTAGCGTAACCGATGCAGACCCATCTTTAGGTATGCTACCACCAAAGAAGAGGTAAGGAGTGTTCAAAGAGTTAGACCATAAGTTTTAGTCCCGAAAGAGCTCGAGTGCATCGATATATTGGAAATAAAAGGCATCACAAAAAGCAACACCACATAGGTAACGCAAGAACCTGGTGTTGAAAGGTTTATAATGCGACCGCCTCTACCTTTTGGGGTGTTCAGAGATGGAGAAGACACCTGATTTCGTGTACGGTGTGGTTAGAGCTCTAGATGTTAAGGAGAGGAGTATCCACGAATTGCTTCTTGAGATGTCTGATCTGTCTTTTCAAGGTAGGGCGTTAGGCGAAGCTTACAGGGTGTTGATCGATATGTTCAGCGATTCTGGGAACACGATTTTCCTAGGTTTGGCTGGCTCTATGAGTACCGCTGGTATGTGGAAGATCATTAAGTGGCTTGTGGAGGAGAGGTATGTTGATGTCGTTGTTTCGACTGGCGCCATTATAAGTGAGGATATCTTTGAGGCTATGGGCTTCAAGTACTATAAGGTACACCCCTGTATTGACGATGCGCTTCTGCTGAAGCACAAGTACGATAGGTTCTACGATACGGTTGCGAGTGAACTAGAGTATAGAAAGATGGAGGCTTTGATCGAAGAGTTTGTGGAGAGGCTGCCGCATCGCGATAAAGTGTACTCTACAGCTGAGTTTCTCTACGAGTTCGGCAAGTATCTTAATGAGAAGGGCATCGACAGTATCGTAGCGGCGGCTTATAGGGCTAAGGTACCTGTATTCTCGCCTGCGCTGGTCGATAGCGGCTATGGGATGGGGCTGCTTTTGGCGCATCGGAGGGGTCATGGGATAGTGCTCGACATGGTGAAGGACTTTTACCAGCTCGTTGAGATCGGTAGGTTGGCGGAGAAGCTTTCAGCGATATATGTGGGTGGGGGTGTGCCGAAGGACTACGTGAACCTAATGACGGTTGCGCAGACACTGATAGCTGAGGCTGAGGCGAACATTAGCGACTACTACAAGAGCTTGGAGTATGTGGTGCAGTTTACAACAGATATGGCGCAGTGGGGTGGTTTGAGTGGTGCGACGCTTGAGGAGGCTGTGAGCTGGGGTAAGGTGGCACCGACCGCTAAGAAGAAGATGGTAAATGTCGATGCTACAATAGCCCTACCACTCATAACACACGGTTTGAAGGTTGGTGGGGTGAAGAGGATGAAACCGAAAGATGTGATCTCGGTGATAGAGGAGCAGAGAAGGTTAATTGAGTGAGCATCAATAATCTTCCCCCAGCCAAAGTCGCATCCTTGCTACATCTTAAATAGGAGTAGGGGTTTAGACGAGGTGTGGTCTACTATAAGGCGCACGTTGGCTGCCCCAACCCGGCGATAGTGGATAAGAACGGTAGGAAGGTCGGGAGATTTCACGCAGTGTATATTCGCGAGTCCACACCTCGGGGTAAGCGTTGGCGTAAAGTGGGTTGGATGTGCATAGACTGTAGGGGCTTCATACCCTTAGATGCTCCTGAGGCGAGGATACTGGAAGCAGGTAAGAGGATAAAATAGTGTTTTTATTCTATGACGGTCATCGTGAGGGTTGACCGGACCTCGGGTAGGCCTCGGATCTTTTCCGTTATTGTCTCCTTTAGAGCTTCGATGGTATCAGCCTCGAGAACCACAACTAGATCATACACTCCAAAGACAAAGTAGGCTTCTTTTACATTCGGCGTGGTTCTGAGTTTTTGCAGGAGGTAGGTTTCTGTACCTACATCCGCATTTATCAGCACTATCGCCTTAGGCAACTCTACACACTACATATACTATTTCCAATGCGGTATAAAAACTCATATGTTTACAACTTTTCTATACTCAAAAGAACCTTACCAATAGGGCTGCATTTCTCTAAATATTTATCTAAGCGCGTAGCTAAGTTAAAGTGGTGGAAGGGGGCTGTTTAAGAAGATACTTGTTGCTGTAGATGGTTCGACTTACGCTGAGCACGCAGTCGAATACGCAGCCGTGTTAGCTAAAAAGTTCGATTCAGAGTTAGTTCTTATCCACGCAGTAGTCAACCCGATGTATGCATATGAGGGGATCTTAGTCAGCCCACCTCTAGAGCAGCTTGAGCTGGCTGGTAGAGAGGTTCTGAATCGAAGCAAGCGCGTGGCTGAGAAAAGCGGTGTGCAGGTTAAGACTAGGCTTGTTATTGGTCATCCAGCTGAAGAGATAGCAAAGGTTGCTAACGAAGAGGGCTTTGATCTACTCGTGGTTGGAAGTAGAGGGTTGAGTACTGTCAAAGCCTTTCTCCTTGGCAGTGTTTCTGAGAAGCTAAGTAGGTTTGCAAAGTGCCCCGTGCTGATCGTTAAGCCCGGGTGGAAGGTTACTGGGTAGCTTCTCAGCATTTATGTCTATCTTTATGTATAAAACAATAGGTGGAACCACATTTTGAGCACCTATAGTAGTAGGAGGTAGAGAGGTCTCTACCACACCACTTACAAGTGAGCTTGCGGCTTTCAGCTACTTCAATCAAGCCTTCTATATTTAATAAATGATCGAAGTAAATAATAAATTTTACTGGCGATTGCTGCATTAGGTTTAAAATTGCCTTTTGTTCCCTTGATACGTTTTTCTTCTATTTAAAAGCAACAGCTCTTCTTCAGATAAGGAAAAGGGTTAGTGTAGTGCCGCTAGGGTTGATTTGAGTATATGTAGGTGATTGATGCTTATGCTAAGAGGGTAGCCGAATACCACCTCGTTGACACCGAGATTCCTCATAGAGTTTAGGTAGTTTGGTAGCGCTGATGCGTGCATAGTTATCGTTAAGGACTTAACAAGATCTTCTGAAACAACCTTTTCTTCACACTCTCCTTGCGTTAGATTCTTATAGTAGGTTAGGGCCCGCTGATACTCTGCCTCCAGATTAAGGTCTCTCGCAAGCGCCCTAGTACCACCTAACAGTATCTTTAGAGCAGCCCGCCTAACATAGGCAAACATATCAGCCTCAAAATTTTCATAGATGTAAGAGGGTGCTGAGATCCCGATCTCCTTACGGTCTTTAGCTGGGCCCATCTTCTCTAAAGCCCATCTTACCGCATCTGGGCTACAGTGGTTAAGAAGCACGCCATCAAAATACTCGGCTAAGGCGAGGGTCCTCGAACCCTGAGCGCCAAGCCAAATCTTAACACGACGTATAGAAAGATCATCTTTAATCGATTTAAGAGTGTGCATCAGAAGGTTCAAGAAGGCGCTATGCGATATCTTATGCCCAAGACCCTCCAGCACCCTCCTATCACCAAGACCTAAGCATAGGTCGAAGCGCTCTCCAAAGCGCTCAACCAACTCCAACACCCTACTTTTGATTTCATCTACACTATAGATGTAGGGGCTCAGTGCTCCGACGCCGACCCTCAGATACACATTAGCAGCAGCCACCACAGAAGCCGCTTCAAAGGGGTCTCTGCCCCTCACCGAGTAGGAGACCCAAACTCTCCTGATCCTGCTACCAACCGTAAGTGAGGCGATCTTTCTAGCCTCGTCCAAACCCTCCCCGACATTTAGGGCTAGCCCGAAGATCAAGCGGAAGCACGCTTAGAGAAACCTAGAAGACGCTAGGGTTAGCCTTTTAATAAGTCCCTTTTGGAAAGCGTTTCTATGAGCCAGCTAATGCCATGAGTCGTTATCCTATACTTTACGCCTTGATCGGTCTGAACCCTCTCCACTAAGCCGCCCTTTACAAGCTCGCTGAGTCTTGAGCTCACGGACTTCGGATTCAAGTTGGTGCTCTGCTGAATCTCACTTACGAGGAGCGCGTCAGAAGGCGACCTAGCGGTCTGATGGCCTATCTTAGCAGCGACTAGCTGAAGAGCGACCTTCTCCTTATCACTCAGTTTCACACCTTCAAACCAGACCCTAGGCCCTTCTGGTGTGATTTTAATCACCTTCTCAAACTTTTCAACAAGCTCCTTTGTAGAGTAGCTTAGATAGATGCGCTTAGCAAGGTCTATAGTCGGTATCTGCTTATGGAGGAACTCATCCACCTGTGCGGCTATAACCTCAGGCCTACCTGAAAACTCGACTCTCAGATCACCAAGAGTGATCGTAACACTAACTTTAGGCTCCTCAGACAACCCCATCACATCACATCTAAAACTACGCCTCTGCAATTAAGCTTTGCGCATACTTTATCCGAAGCTACTGTGAGACGCAAGCCGCACAGCCGCAGCCAAATCCTCAACCGAAAAGCCTAGAAGCTCCGCTCCGCTAATCTTTACCGCCTCTGCAATGATTGGCTCAAAATCTGAGGTTAAGCGGACGCCCTTAAGAGCTTGCTCAATATTTTCTATCGCATCTTCTGGGTAGAGGAAAAAATCTCCATATATTTTAGCGCTCTTGATAACATCACCTTCTACTTCTAATGCGACTTTGATCAGCTTACCACCCTTCACCTTATATTCTGATCTAAGGAGCATAGGGCTCACCTCCTTGCGATCCAGTCCCAAGATGAGAAGCGCTTACGATATTCTGAGGCAAGGTCGATTTCAGATTGAGTGACTGTGGACGGGCGTATCTCTACGTTAAAGAATTCTGCAAAGCCTTTGCGGAGCGCCTCTTTGATATCGTCCAAAGTTATATTACACGAAACCTCGCGATAGATGGTCGTAACCCTATCTTCAACCGCTTTGATCGCCTTATCACTAACCTTCTCTTTACTAACCTTCAAAACCTTAAACATAGTCGGGATATCTGTCTTCAGCAGAATCGTGCCGTGCTGCAGAATAACACCACGCCTACGTGTCTGAGCATTACCCGAAATCTTCTTTCCATTAACTACTATGTCGTTTATAGGCTTAAATTCAGCATTTATACCTAGTTTCCTAAGCCCCTCAACGAGCGCCTCACATATGACCCTGTAAGAGCCTTGGATGTCTGCGAAGAAGCGCCTTGCTTTGAGCTCCTCTTCAGAAGCGACGAGACTATAGGTTAGTTCCCCGCCCCATTCGTGGTAGACAGCACCGCCTCCCGTTATCCTACGTACCACATCAACACCAAGAGCCTTACACGCTTCGAGATTAACCTCCTCTTCTAGGCTTTGAAAGTAGCCTATTGAAACTGCCGAGGGTCTCCACGTGTAGACCCTCCGCGTTGCTGGAACCCTATTTTCTATGCGTAGTGTGAGAATAGCCTCGTCGAGAGCCATGTTCCAGTATGCGTCTCCGTCACCAGTATCTAAGAAGCGCCAAGTCATCATCATCACCCACTTACTAGTCCATTAGTTAAAATTTATCCTCAACTTGTAAGACTTAATAGGTGCTGTGACCACTCTATTTTGTAGGCCGGTGGTAAGGGGTGTATGAACAGGCGTCCAGCGCTCTACACCCAGCTCTCCTAGGCGAGCCTGAGCCCGGCGGTAGGGTCAGATGTAGGCTGTGTGCTAGGCTTTGCAGCCTACCTGAGGGCAAAGTAGGTTTCTGTGGTGTTAGAATTAACAAAGGTGGTAGACTATATTCACTAAACTACGGCAGATTGGTCGCGATGCACGCTGATCCTATAGAGAAGAAGCCCCTCAACCACTTCCACCCAGGCTCATATGTATTCTCGATAGCTACGGTTGGATGTAACTTCGCTTGCCAATACTGCCAGAACTACGATATAAGCCAAAGGAGAGT
>CAYQXI010000055.1:0-34625 GCA_964421575.1 uncultured Nitrosopumilales archaeon | reverse complement strand
CGTGTTAGTTATAGGAGATAAATACACAAAAGGGGAGTGGTTTCCACTTGGATTCTATGTAATGAATGAAACGCTTAAACGGGAGCTGAAGCTTAAAGCCATCTGTGTTAAGAATTTTGAGGAGACTATGGCTAAGCGAGGACAGTTTCACCTATGGAAGTATAGGGCTTTAAAGTGGGGAACCTACTTCTTCAAGCACGAATACGTCATGTTCTTTCAGAAGAGGGTATAGGATAATAGAGCTTAAGGATGAGCAAATACAACCAGACATAGTCGACCAGATAGAGTATTATGTAAACTGGGCTTCTCAGAGTTCAGGGAGACATTTAGACGGTGCGTTTAGCTGGAATATACAGCCCATAATAGTCGGGCCTCCACACAATCCACGCACTTGGAGAACCATTATCGAAGCTTTCAAAAATTATAATCGGAAGAAGTTATCACTGCCTATACGCTACTTTGAGTCCGAAATCTATTGCGGAAGATCTATCGTTTTCAATGAAGTAGAATACGAAGAAGCCTTACCATAAACAGTAAAAAAGTCAATACTTATAGCGCCCCCTTTAGCCAAAATTTGCCACACCTATTCAAACACTACCTGTTACCTCTCTTCCTAAAGGCTTTTAAAAATTCGTCACCTTACCTTAACTGAAAAAATGTTTGATTGCGTGCTCATACACTACGGCGAGATAGCGTTAAAGGGTCTTAATAGACCATTCTACGAGAGGAGGCTAGTCGAGAATATAAAGAAGGCGCTCGCAGAGGAAGAATATGCTGGGGTAAAAAATATTCACGGCAGGCTTGTTTTAGAGCTGAATGAGAAGTCTGATGTTGCTAAGATCGAGGAGAGGCTTAAAAGGGTCTTCGGCATAGCGTGGTTCGCATTCTGCTACAGAACAAAAGCCGACAAAGAGAGCATAATGCACTGCGTAGACAAAAATCTGGTATTTCAACCCGGGGAGAAAGTAAAGGTATCTACTAATAGAGCCGATAAAACCGTACCATTCAAATCTATCGATCTTAATAGGGAGCTGGGCGCACATCTGGTAAGCACATTTAATGTTGAGGTGTCGTTAAATGCACCTGATAAAGAGGTCTTTGTCGAAATCGCAGATGGCGAAGCATACATACACACACAGAAAGTGAGGGGGTTGTGCGGTCTCCCTGTAGGTGTATCTGGCAAGGTTCTGCACCTTCTATCTGGTGGCATAGATTCGCCCGTCGCTGCTTGGCTACTTATGAAACGGGGCTGTGAGGTAGACTACCTCCACTTCCACGCCTTTCAAAGATTTGATGAAAGGTGGAACGCTAAGATCCTTGATCTTGTTAAGTTGCTGAACCGCTACTCTTTTTCAGCACGCATCTTCTTCGTATCCTTCCACCCCTTTGAAATCGAGGCTATAAAGGTGCCCCTCAGATACAGGCTCATCTTATTCAGAAGGTATATGGTTAGAGTTGGTGAGAAGATCGCCAGCAAGTATGGCATAGTAGCGTTGGGTAGCGGTGAAAACTTGGCGCAGGTCTCGTCGCAAACACTGGAAAACCTGTCGGTAATAGAGCGTGCTGTCTCTATGCCCATACTTAGACCTCTACTAACATACGATAAGAATGAAACCGTCAATCTGGCGAAGCAGATAGGAACATTCGAGATCTCCACGAGGCCCTATAAGGACTGCTGCTCACTTTTCATCGCAAAGCATCCAGTAACGAAGGCTAGGCTTGAGGATGTTGAGAAGATAGAGAGTGAAATAAATCTTGATGAGGCCGTAAACACGAGCGTTGAGAAGGCTGAAGTGGTGGAGGTTAAAGAAGCCCTCTAGTATGTAGACGCATGTTTTCTCCATTTGAGAAAAATATATGTAAGGTGGTTGGAGGATAAAGGGCAGTGTAGAGCGGGTTGGACGAAATAGACAAAAAGATTATTGAAATCTTGAAGAGGGATTCAAGAACACCGTATGTGAAGATAGGTCAAGAGGTAGGTCTCTCCGAGGCTGCTGTTAGACGCAGGGTACAGAACCTTATTCAGTCGGGCGTTATAAAAAGGTTCACAATCGAGGTTGAAAGCGGCGGCGCCAATGCAATAACCCTCTTGACAGTCTCTTCAGCTATACCTACTCAGAAGGTGTCTGAGAAGCTAAAGGAGTTAAAGAATGTTGAGGTCGTTCACGAGATCACGGGTCAGTTCGATATAGCTGTTTTCATATCAGCATCTAACATCGCAGAAATAAACAGATGCATAGAAGAAATACGCAAAGTAGAGGGTGTTCTGACGACAAATACCGTCATAGTCTTGCGCACTATCCGTTGAAAATAGTACGAAAAACAATATATATAAAGGCATGGTAGGCTGGTTAGGCGTATCACTAAATGAGCGACAAAAAAGTGACTGCCGACGATCTAGTTGCTGAAGCAGCTATTGGTTACGCTAACCTCTACAATAATCCGCCCAAAGACTCTAGGAGGATCCGTCTACTCGACTCAACACTTAGAGAAGGTGAGCAGGCTCCGGGGGTGACTTTTACCCATAGGCAGAGGCTGCAGATCGCTTGGATGCTCGACTATTTTGGTGTGGATGCTATAGAGATCAGCCCGATCGTTTCGCCTGATCATCTGCGTTCAACGAAGGAGATCATTAGCACTGGTTTGGAGGCTGATATAGTTGCTCATATTCGTGCTTTGAAGTCTGATATCGATGTGGCGATAAAATGTGATGCTGAATGGATAGCTATGTATCACTCAGTTTCAGACATACACCTCAACTACAAGCTTAGGGTTTCGAGGGAGGAGGCGATAAGGAGGTCTGTGGAAGCGGTAGAATATGCTAAGAGCCACGGGTTAAAGATGAGGTTCACATTAGAGGATGCGAGTAGAGCTGAGCCAGAGTTCCTAAAGCGGTTTGCCAAGAGCGTGGCTGAAGCCGGGGCTACAAGGATAGGCTTGCCAGACACAGTAGGCGCTTTACGCCCCCAAGGGATGTTTAACATGGTTAAGATGGTTGCAGAAGTGGTTCGTAAGCCTATCGATGTACACTGCCACAACGACCTAGGTTTAGCCCTAGCGAATTCTTTGGCTGGTGTGGAAGCTGGTGCTGATCAGATACACGTCACAATAAACGGCTTGGGCGAACGGGTAGGCATAACACCACTGGCTGAAGCGGCCGTTGCGCTCAAGATCTTCTACGGCGCTAAACTAGATGTGCGGTTAAATATGTTGACCGAGCTATCGCAACTCGTCGAAACATATACCGGCATAAAGACTCATCCTATGACGCCTCTAGTAGGGGTTAATGCATACAAGCATAAAGCGGGCACACACGTTGCAGCAGTCTTAAGAGCCCGCTCAGCATACGAACTCATCCCACCAAAAGTGGTTGGTAACAGGAGGCGTATAATAATCGGTGAGCTCTCTGGGAAGAATGAAGCCGCCTTCCTCCTCAAACTGCTGGGGTTGGAGCCTGATGAGGTAACCGCCTCTAATGCTGCACGTGGTCTCAAGAATCTGAGGTGCGGGGATCTATTTGAAGTCGAGTTGACTGATGAGATGGAGAAGCTTATACTGGAGTTAGACGAAGCAATTAATAAGGAGCGCCCCTAATCTAAGTTGGTGAAGGGTTTGAAGTGCCTTGAATGTGATGCGACGATAAAGCTGCCTAGCGATGTGCTGGAGGGCGAGATAATAACCTGCCAAGACTGCGGCGCATCCTATGAAGTCTATAGAAGTGAGAAGGGAGAAATCGATATAAGACCAGCTAAAGTGGAAGGCGAAGACTGGGGAGAATAGAGTATCGGGATCAACCTATGCCAACGATCACCATGCTCTATGACACAGCAAGGTGGGAGGAGAAGGCTCTAATCGAAGCTGCTAAACGCAGAGATGTAACCTTTAAACCAATAGAGTGCAAAGACCAATACTACAATTTGGCAAAGATCGACAAAGCGGAGTATGGAGATATCGTGCTCCAGAGATGTGTCAGCTACTTCAGAAGCCTACATCTAACAGCGCTACTTGAGGCGCACGGCATAAAGGTTGTTAACGGGCTGCACGAAGCTATAACCGCTGGCAACAAGCTCTTCACAACTCTAGCTCTCATAAAAGCTGGTGTCCCAACCCCCAGAACGATGCTAGCCTTCACACCAGAAGGCTCTTTGGCTGCGTTAGAGGAGTTGGGTTACCCTGCTGTGATTAAGCCTGTAATAGGCAGCTGGGGTAGGTTGCTCGCTTTGGTCAACGATAAGGAGGCTGCTGAGGCTGTGCTTGAGGATCGTGAACACATGTTCCCGCTCTACCAAGTCTATTATCTGCAGGAGAAGGTGGATAGGCCGCCTCGAGATATACGCGCGTTCGTAATCGGGGATAGGGTTGTCGCAGCCATCTACCGCATCTCACCAGAGGGGAGCTGGCGAACCAACACATCAAGAGGTGGTAAGGCTGTGAACTGCCCAATAACTAAAGAGGTTGAGGATATCTGCTTGAGGGCTGCTCGCGCAATAGGTGAAGGGATCTTCGGCGTTGACTGCATGGAGACCCCTAACGGATTAGTGGTGCACGAAGTTAACAATACAACAGAATTCAGAAATAGCGTACCAGCGACTGGCGTGGACATACCTGGCTATATAATAGATTATCTTGTAGAGAAGGCTAAGAGATGCTGAGCTACGAAGTAGGCTTCCTCGCAGAAATGTTAAGGATCTATTCACCCTCAAGGGCTGAGCGTGAGCTAGCACTATTTCTCAAAGAGAGCATGAGCAGAGAACTAGGCTTCAAGAATGTGACGATAGACGAAGTAAATAATGTTGTAGGTGAGGTGGGTTCAGGTAGCCCAAAACTTCTGCTTTGTGGGCACATGGATACGGTTCCGGGCTACCAGCCTACACGCATATCAAAGGGCTTCATATATGGTAGGGGGGCTTGTGACGCCAAATCATCCCTAGCAGCTATGATTCTGGCTGCATCAAGATTCGCTGATCAGCAGGATGTAGGTAAGATTATTGTGGCTGCGGTAAGTGATGAGGAGGGCAGTAGCCTAGGGTTAAAGACGCTTCTTCAGCGTGGTGTAGATGCTGAATACGCTATATTTGGTGAGCCGAGTGGAATCGATAACATAACAGTCGGGTATAAAGGTAGGCTCGCCCTTAAACTGATATGTGAAACCCCGAGTGTGCACGCTAGTGCGCCTTGGATGTCTGAAAATGCTGTAGAGCGGTTGCTCGAAGTCTGGCAAGCTATAAAGGCTTCTCTTGCTGAGAAGAATGTTGACGGTGACAGATACCACTCTATAACCGCTTGTCTGACGAAGATAAGAGGAGGTTCTTCTCATAACGTTATGCCCGGCAGATGCACCATAACCGTTGACATCAGAGTGCCGCCTAAATATACAACCACACAGATCTTGAACGAGGTTAAAGAGATTATAGGTAGGTTCGAGCGTGACCTATCTTTCCCCAAGTTTGATATGCAGATCCTAGATCAAACCGAACCCTTTGAAGCCGACCGGAACTCTCCCATACTACGGGCACTGGTTAGAGCGATTCTGAAGGTTAGGGGTAAGAGGCCTATGCTCCTCCGCAAGACTGGTACGGGTGATATGAATACGCTCGGCACGGTCCTCAAGATACCTGTAGTCACATATGGTCCTGGTAACCCTCATCTTTCTCATACGCGTAAGGAAGGGATTGAAATCAAGGAGTTTCTGCAGAGCATAGATATACTGCAAACAGCTATCGTTGAGTTAGCCAACCTTACGGTGCGTAAGTAGTGTTGCTCTTTAAGGATCGTGAGTTTATAGAGAGTAAGGAAGGTCTAATCTTCTGTGTAGTAGGTTATCTGCATCCGAGAGATCGTGTGATAGCCTATCTAAAGTATCTTCCCTCAGTCGAAGGTAAATGGTCCTCAGGCTCTAAACACTACAGTAGGGCTATGAGGTACTACTCTGCGTCAGAGGTTGTTAGGAACGTGGATTGGCTTGAGAAGCACTATCCGCACTACGTCTTCCGCTCCAAGGTTTTCGGCTTTAAGATATCTGCTGTCCCCAAGCAATACATCTTGAAACACTATATTCCACAAAGAAGGCTGGAAGAGATTATAAAGAAGGGGCCGAGAGATGCTCTAGAGCAGAAGGTCGTAGATCTGGTGGGTCTGCTATTCGAAAGATCTGGTGTGCCAAGAAGCTTCTTCGGAGTTACTGGCTCTATACTCCTCAAGATACATAATCCAGACTTTTCAGACATAGATCTTGTAGTATACGGGCGGGAGCAGAGCCTTAAGGTTAAAGATGCTGTTCTAAGCCTCTACGAGGATAGTTCATCTGGTCTAACACGCCTAAAAGGTGCTGCACTTGAGAAGTGGTGCTTGGAGAAGGCTGAGGCATACCCTGTATCGGTCAGCGAAGCTGCTGCAATCTACAGTAGGAGGTGGAACTACGCGCTCTATAAAGGGACTGCATTCTCAATACATCCTACGCGCCTAGATCAAGAGGTAGAGTGTAGGTATGGATCTGAGCGTTACAGAGGCTTAGGCTTCGCGCGAATAAGGGCTAAAGTAAAGGAGGTTGTAGAGGATCTCTACACACCTTACATCTACGCGTTGAGTAATGTCGAAGTAGAAGAAGGTGACCAAAGTTGGAAGGTATCTGAAGCAGTATCTTATGAAGGCTTCTACGGAGGGCTTGCGCAAGAAGGCGAGGAAGTAATAGCATATGGGAAGGTCGAAGAGGTCAAATCCACTACTGGCAAAGACTATCTTCGACTTCTCATAGGCTCTCCGGAAGCAAATGGCAGAGACTTCTTAAAACCACTAAATCTTAGCGCCGTCAAGTAGAAGTAGCATAAGCCCAGCAGCAACTATGTCTGCGGTCGAGCCGGGGTTGAGAAGTCCCTCGCCACGCTTCAGCTCCTCATCCATCTTAAATAACTCTTCTCTACCTTCTTTGGTCGCTGCCCCACCTAAAACCAAGGCGTTTTCAGCCATTTCAGAGATCTTCTTAGCCCTCTCCTCCGCATCTTCTACTCCCGCAGCCTTAAGCTTCCTTATGATAAAGGTGTCTGCCTTCTGAGCTAGGATCGTTAGGAAGGTGTTTACCGTAGCCACGTTTATGTTTTCGCTTTCACGATAGTATCTGAGCAAAGTTGGGTAGGCTAGTTCAAACGTTAAGGGCATAGAGTTGGCGAGCTCGTATGCTACGGCATCCCATTCTGAGGAAGTTCTCATAGCATCTAGAAACGTGTAGTTAAGTCTTCTAATCTTCGCATAAACCCTACTCTCGAACACATCAAGAGTACCAACACCACTTACCCTTCCAAGCCATCTCTTTCCAATTTTTCTGAGTAGTCTATAGAATTCAACGGTATCCTCTACCGTGGTAGCCTGCAGCATAGTCGTGGTAGCTTCTCGAAGTCTCCTTAAATTCACATATCCCATTGAGCCTAATAGTAATCCAGCACCCGCTGCTAGCGGTAGGAGAAGCATCGCTGTACCTAGGTTAGTATTACCTTCTCGATGCCAACTTAACCCCCTCTTATAGACCTCTGTTAGACGCCGACCTAATCCCCAGCCACCTACCCTACCATTAACCCCCCCTTCATAGCCAGCCTTAGCAGCATGCAACAGGGGGTCGTAGAGTAGAAGCGCGCCACATAAAAAGCGTTCAAATTTAGGCTCAAGGCTGCTGGTCCTGTGCACGTTTCCAGGCTTAGGCCACCCCGCTACCTCAAGTAGTGAAGCTAAGGCACCGCATAACGCTATATCTTCAACACTTCTTGCCCTACTCTTCAAACCTCAACTAGAGAGTTTCTGTTCTTCCTTTATAGATTTTGGGAAGCCGCTCATCTCTCCAATTCATCCAAACATATGCGGTCTTTGTGCACCAATAATAGACTTACAATGCAGTAAGGAAAATCTATTAAAGGGTTTTAACAAAATAGTGGTAGAGCTGATTTGGTAAAATTCACTCTTTTAACAGGAAGAAGCCTAACCCAAGGCGTCGGGAAAGAATCAGGTAAGTTCTCAGAAAAGTATATCCAAGAAGTCTCTACCTGCCAGATAGACCCCGAAGACCTAAAGATCCTCAACGTAAAGCCTGGAGACTGTGTAAGGTTGACAACACAGTATGGGAGTGTTGTCCTAAGAGCAGCAGCATCCACCTCAGTACATCGAGGAAGCGTATACGTACCTTACGGCCCCTACGCTAACATACTAATAGGGACCAAGACCGGAGGTACTGGTATGCCGAACTTCAAGGGCATACCCGTAGAAGTCGAGCCTGCTCCGGGTGAATCTGTGCCCGACATCAGGGATCTGCTCGTCAAAACATATGGGAGGGTGAAATAAGTTGAAGGTTATTAATGCGGTATTATGCCCAGGCTGTGGAAGCCTCTGTGATGACAACGAAGTGTATGTGGAGGACAATAAGATAGTTAAGGTAAAGACTGAGTGCGCTATCTCAGCCTCAAAGTTCCTCAACTATAACAAAGAAAGGAACACAAAACCCTTGGTGCGTGTAGATGGTCAACTTAAACCCACAACCTTAGAGGATGCCATTGAACGCGTCGCTCGGATGCTTGTTGATGCAGAGTACCCATTACTCTACGGCTGGAGCCTAACTTCTTGTGAAGCACAGAGGAAGGGCGTGGAGCTTGCTGAGGAGGTCGGTGGTGTGATCGACAATACTACAACCGTCTGCCATGGACCAAGTATATTAGGTGTGCAAGACTTTGGTGATCCTACCTGCACACTCGGCGAAGTGAAGGCCAGAGCCGATTTAGTCATCTACTGGGGGTGTGACCCCTCGTCAGCCCATCCAAGGCACATAAAGAGATACAGCTCCCTCACCAAAGGGAAATTCAGAACACCCGAACAGAGGAAGGTCGTTGTGGTCGATGTTAGGAAGACCACAACAGCTCGCAACGCGAACCTCTTTATTCAAGTGAAGCCAAATCAGGACTATGAGCTAATAACCGCTCTAAAGATGCTGCTTCAGAACGAGGAGATAGAGGAGCAAGAGGTAGCGGGCGTACCTGTTGAGCAGATAGAGGAGCTGGCTGAACTTATGAGAAGCTGCGAATTCGGCATGCTCTTCTTCGGACTAGGCTTGACAATGAGTGAGGGTAAAGATAGGAATATAGATGCTGCAATAAATTTGGTGCGTGAACTTAATAGATGGACGAAGTTCGCCATTATGCCTATGAGAGGGCACTACAATGTCACTGGTGCGAACCAAGTTCTGACTTGGCAGACCGGTTACCCATACGCGGTAGATTTCAGCAGAAGTTACCCAAGATTCGAGCCAGGAGATACCACGGCTGTAGATGTTCTCAGCAGAGGCTACAACGACGCTACACTAGTGGTCGCCTCAGACCCTGTAGCGAACCTCCCGAAGGATGCTGTGAAGCATCTCTGTAGTAAGCCTCTTGCGGTCATAGATCCTCATATGTCGCTCACAGCCTTTATGGCTGATGTGGTCATACCGAGCGCCTTCGTCGGTATCGAAGAAGAAGGCACCGCATATAGGATGGATGGTGTCGCTCTACTAATGAAGAAGATCGTTGACCCGCCAGAAGGTATTCTACCGGATGTTCAGATACTTGATCTCATTTTGAAGCGTGTAAGGGAGCTTAAGAGAGGGAGGTGAATTATATGGAGTATCTGCTGAAGAACGGCTATGTGATCGATCCTGCGAACAAAATAGATTGCGAACGCATGGACATCGCAGTTAAGGATGGCAAGATAGTTGAGTCGGTGGTTGAATCAAAAGCGAAGGTGATCGATGTTAAAAATATGTTAGTTATGCCTGGTGGTGTAGACCTCCACTCACACATCGCTGGCTCGAAGGTTAACGTTGGTAGGCTCTTTAGACCAGAGGACCACTATAAGGACTATGAGGTTAAGAGCGGCGTTAGGCGCTCAGGTGTAGGCCACTCTGTGCCATCGGTCTTTACAACAGGATACAGATACGCTATCTTAGGCTACACAACCGTCTTCGAACCAGCAACACCGCCTCTAAAGACGCTACACACACATGACGAGTTGAATGATATACCAATACTCGATAAAGCTTGCTTCCCCCTCTTCGGAAACAACTGGTTCGTTATGGAGTATATTAGAGATGGTAAGTTAGAGGAGTGCGCAGCATACGTCGCTTGGCTTCTGCGCACCATAAAAGGTTACGCTATCAAAGTGGTGGATCCTGGGGGTGTAGAAGCTTGGAAGTGGGGTATAACGTCCCAAGACTTTGACCAAGAGATCCCTAGGTTCGGAATCACTCCTAGAGAGCTTGTAAGAGGGTTGGTTAAGGTCAATAAGATGCTTGGGCTACCACACCCAGTGCATCTGCACACAAACCAGCTGGGTCTGCCTGGAAACTACAAGACCACTCTAAAAACCATGGATGCCGTTAAGGATCTTGCTGCTGGCGATAGGCCTATTCTGCATATTACACACGTGCAGTTTAATGCGTATGGTGGTGTGGACTATCTTTCTATCTCTTCAGGTGCTGATGCTATCGCTGATTATGTGAACAAGAACCAGCACGTGACGATAGATATAGGTCAAGTGATATTTGGTGACACGACAACTATGACTGCAGACGGACCTTTCGAGTATAAGCTCTTTAATCTGCTTAGGGGTAAGTGGGCTAATTCTGATGTCGAAGTGGAGACTGGTGCTGGTGTGGTGCCGATAACCTACAGTAGATCAAACTATGTCCACGCTGTGATGTGGTGTATAGGCTTGGAGCTGGCTCTCCTAATCAAAGACCCGTGGCGTGTCTTCATAACCACAGACCATCCCAACGGCGGACCGTTCACAGAATACCCAAGGGTCTTCTCTTGGCTCATGAGCAAGAAGGCTAGGGAGAGGGTTCTGAAGAGGATTCCGAGGTTAGCGCGTGTTAGGACGAACCTTAAGGACATAGATAGGGAGTACACCTTCTATGAGCTAGCGATTTCAACTAGGGCCGCGACCGCTAAGATCCTCTGTTTGAATGATAAAGGTCATCTAGGTGTGGGTGCTGACGCCGATATATCAGTCTACAACATAAACCCCAAGGAGATCAACCCCTCAACTGACTATAAGCTGGTGAGGCAGGCTTTCTCACGCGCCTACTTAACTATGAAAGATGGTGAGATCGTCGTGAAGGATGGTGAGATAGTCGCAGCACCGGTTGGGCGAACTTACTGGGTGAACGCAAGGGCGCCTAAGGATGTAGAGGAGGTTGTGATACCAG
Source organism: uncultured Nitrosopumilales archaeon (assembly GCA_964421575.1). Taxonomy (GTDB): domain Archaea; phylum Thermoproteota; class Nitrososphaeria; order Nitrososphaerales; family JAAOZN01; genus JAAOZN01. Next base: position 23,407 of record CAYQXI010000055.1, on the reverse strand, counting down.
AGGTTAAGAAGCGTTTCGAGGAGTACTACACTGTCGAATTCGAAAACTACTGCGTACCAGAATCGTACTTAGCCTGGTCCGCACCTATTCAGCCGCTTGAGCCAGCGGGGTGAGCGATATGACCGAGCTGAAGTTAAAGATTAAAGCGCCACCACAGACACCGATTGAAGGCGAAGTTCTTACACCAGATAACTTAGCCGGTAGATCCGTCAACGAAATACTCGATCTCGAAACTTGGAGAGGCAATAGGCGGGTCAAGCTTTCAGATCTCTTTACGGTGGAGGGCGAGTCGGCATCTAAACCATCTGATCTGCACATCATCTTGGAGGGTGATCTTAGGAAGGTTAGGCATATAGGTGCGCGGATGTCTGCTGGTAAGATTACGATCAACGGCCCAGTCGGCACGTTTGTTGGCTTTGAGATGACTGGCGGCACTATTGTTGTTAATGGTGATGCTGATGCCTTCTTAGGGATGGGCATGAATGGTGGCGTGATAGAGGTTAATGGTAATGCTGGTGATGCTGTAGGCTCAGGTTACTGGGGTACACGCTGCGGCATGAAGGGTGGGCTCATAGTCGTCAAAGGCAATGTGGGCGCTGAAGTGGGGCGCTGGATGAAGGACGGAACCATAAGAGTAGGCGGGAACGCTGACGTCTTCGCAGGAGTGAGAATGCAGGGTGGAACGATCTTTGTAGCTGGTAATGTCGGTGCGAAACTCGGTGCAGCCATGACGAATGGTAAGATCGTTGTGTTAGGTAGTGTGCCCAATATTCTCCCCAGCTTTCACATAGACGAGATCAGACCAAATACGAAAGTAGACGGGGATAAGATTCAAGGACCGTTCTACGTCTTCTACGGCGACATAACCGAGGGTGGAAATGGTAAGCTCTTTATATCCGTTGAGAAGAACCCGCATCTGAAGTATCGTGAAGCATACCTACTGTAAGAGGTGGGAGATGGTTGGTTAGTGTAAATGCGTGCGCGTTAAACGTCATCCAGAGAATGATAGCAGAGAAAGAGGTTCTTGACATATCGGTTGAGGTTATGGAAAACGGCTCAACAGTAATCGATGCTGGTGTAAAAGTGAAGGGCGGCTTTGCAGCAGGTAAGTATCTGACCGAACTCTGCCTCGCTGGGCTTGGCAGCGTAACCCTATGTTCAGCAGACTATGATGGTGTTGAGCTGCCTACCATCTATGTCCATGTAGATAGACCTGCGATCGTGCTACTCGGCTCACAGTTCGCAGGCTGGAGGATCTCTGTCGGGAAGTATTTTGCGATGGGCTCTGGTCCAGCAAGAGCATTGGCCTTAAAACCGAAAGAGCTCTACGAGAAGATCGCCTACAAAGATTCTTGCGATAAAGCTGTGTTGGTGCTTGAAGCCGATAACCTACCTACAGTGGAGGCGCTGAACTACATCGCCCAGAGCTGTGGTGTAGATCCGAAGAACCTGTATGTCGCTATTGCACCAACATCAAGCATAGCGGGCTCTGTCCAGATCTCAGGTAGGATCGTAGAGACGGGGCTGCATAAGTTGACCGACTTAGGCTTCGATCCAAAGAAGGTGCTCTACGGCTCAGGTAGAGCACCCATAGCGCCTTCGCATCCTAAGTTCGCTCAAGCGATGGGTAGGACGAATGATATGCTGCTCTATGCTGGTGCAACCTACTTTGAAGTGGCCTGCGACACCGATGATGAGATAAAGGAGTTTGTTAAGAAGGTTCCCTCCTCGACTTCTCCGGCGTACGGAAGGCCGTTCTACGAGATCTTCAAGGAGGCTAACTACGACTTCTATAAGATAGACCCAGGCCTTTTCGCTCCAGCTCTGATAACCGTGAATAACATCAAGACAGGCTCGACCATAAGTGCTGGTCGCCTTAACATAGAGGTCCTTAAAAAGTCCATTGGGCTGATCTCTTAAAGGCGCCACCCTTGAGAGTAGGGATACTTACAAGGAACCCCGAAGCTTGGTGCTCAACACAACTTAGAAAAGCATTCATTAACTTAGGTGCTGAAGTAGAGTGCTTCTGGTTTACAGACCTAGTCTCTAGAATCGCCTTCGGATCGATCGTGCAGCGTGACGGTAAAGTCGATCTCGCTTCACATATAGATGCACTTCTCGTAAGGCCTATTGGAAGGGGCTCGCTTGACGAGGTCCTCTATAGAGTTAATACTCTTCATAGGTTGAGTGAAGCTGGTCTCTATGTTGTGAATTCTCCCAGAGCTATTGAGCGGTGTGTTGACAAATATTACGCCCTATCCATTCTACAAGGAAACGGCATAAAGGTTCCTAGGACGGTGGTTACAGAGGACCCTGATCTGGCGCTCGAAGCCTTCTGTGAGCTCGGTAGGGATGTTGTGGTAAAGCCCATCTTTGGATCAAGGGGCATGGGTATAACTAGGATCTCTGATTACGAGGTTGCGCGGAGAGTATTCAACCTACTCCACTACCACCACTTCGTCCTATACCTACAAGAATACATACCACACGGGAGAAGTGACATAAGAGCATTCGTGGTAGGCGATAGGGTAATAGCAGCCATGCATAGGAGGGCAAGGGGTTGGAAGACGAATGTAAGCCAAGGCGCTAAACCAGTAGCCACCAAACTTCAAGCTGAGCAAGAGGAGCTCGCGATCAAAGCTGCGAAGATAATGGGTTGCGAAGTAGCTGGTGTGGATATGCTGGAATCTAAGGATGGGAGGTATATTACTGAGATAAACAGCCAACCCGGATTCAGGGGACTACAGTCTGTTAGTCAAGTAAACATCGCTGAAGAGATAGCTAAACATATAATCGCCAACGTTAAGAAGGGGTTCTGGCTGAGGACTACGCAACAAAGGTATGAGGCGCATAGAGATTCTAGGTCTGGAAGGACTTCCTGAAATAAAAAAAGGCGATGATCTCCCAACACTAATCTACAGAACCGCGCTTCAGCAAGGCGTTATATTTCAAGATGGAGATATCGTGGTAGTCTCGCAGAAGATAGTCTCCAAAGCAGAGGGTAGGGTCGTCAATCTAAGCGAAGTAAAACCTACACCGCAAGCCTTGAAGATAGCCAAGCTCAGCGGGAGGGACCCAAGGTTTGTTGAGTTGGCGCTACGGGAAGCCAAAACGATAATCAAGCAAGTAAAGGGTCACTTCATAACCGAGACCCAACAAGGCTGGATCTACTCGTATTCTGGTGTAGACTTGTCCAATGTCTCAGGCGGCTCAGCAGCTACACTTTTACCGGAAGACCCAGATCACTCGGCGCATAAGATCAGAGAAGAATTGGAGAAGTTGAGCGGTAAGCGGCTTGGTGTAGTCATATCAGATACTTGTGGCCGACCATTTAGAAGAGGTGATATAAACGTAGCCATCGGTGTTTCAGGCTTCAAACCGATCCTGGATCTCCGTGGCAAGAGGGACATCTTCGGCTACAGACTGAGGTTAAAGAAGGTTGCCGTAGCCGATGAAATCGCTTCAGCAGCCGAACTCGTCATGGGCGAATTGAACGAGCGCATCCCAGTCGCGATCGTAAGAGGCGTTGATGTGGAGCTGGATGATCACGCTAATTCTGAGCCTTTGAAGAAGAGGAAGGAGCACGACATCTTCTTAAAAGAGGCTTAGAGTGCTAAACCTCCACTTCAATCAGATCCCCAAGTGTTAATCTGCCTGTATGCAAAGCACTTGCAACCAAAACACCCCTTATATTCAGCTTCTTGAGCGCCCAAAGATCATCCCTATCTCTAACGCCCCCACCAGCGAATACTTCATCAAAAGGCATCCTGCACATCTTCTCTAACAGCTTAAAGTTTGGTCCCTTTAGTGTGCCCACTCTATCAAGCTCTAAAAGTATCAATCTTCTCACACCATATTCATGTAGTAGGTTTGCCGCCTCTACCGGCTCTAACCCACTTAACTCTATACACCTTGATAAAGTCCTTTGGAGCTTAACGTCAAGCGACACTATAATCCGTTCTCTGATAGGTGAATCCATAATACTCTTCAACGCATCTAATGAGCAAAGGGTTTCCGTTCCTAACACCACGTAATCAAAGCCCTGTTTGACGAGCTTTATGGCGTCATCGAAAGTCGCAGCGCCAGCATCAACAATCATCGTGAAGTTAAATCTCTGCTTGATCTGCCTCAATAACTCGTTGTTATCGCCGGAGCCCATTATGGCGTCTAGGTCTGCTGCATACAAGAAGGTTCTTGCTAGCTTCTCTCTGAAGGCTCTAGCCACTTGTAGTGGGTTAGATGAGTCCACTAGTGTGCTCTTTATTGGCTTATAGTGTTGCCTTTCGCCAGCAACCGCGTGCACAACTTCGCCTCCCAAGATATCTAGGACGGGAATCACCTTCACATCTACGTAGCCAATAAAAGGGGTTTTAAAATAGTATGTTGATGCATCCATAGTGAGTAGGTTGACGGTTTGCGATGGATGTTGGTGTAGTAGAGTACTTTAGCGCCTCTGCGCCGGATTTGGATGATGAGCTGCTTCTCGAAGGCTACGCTATGCTCGAATCAGCTATCAAAGACTTTGCTGCCCTTGGCGCCTCGGTAAAGACCATCCTTGACCGCAGACTGAAGCCGGAGTTTTTATCGGCTGAGGTGGTCTGGTGTTCTGATAGAAGTGAGTTTGGGCGTAAGCTTGCTTCGCTCTCAAGGAGTGTTGACTACCTTCTTCTAATCGCCCCAGAGCACATACTCCCAACGCTAATAGAGGGGTTAGATTCAGTTAAACTCCTAAACTCTACACCAGAATCTATCCGTGAAGTCTCTGATAAATGTAGGTTAACTAAGAGGTTGGCTCAGATCGGAGTAGCTGTGCCCGAATCAAGGTGCTTTGACGCTGGGGTTGATGCCGAGGTTTTGAGGTCGGCATCCAAAGAGATCAGTTATCCGGTTGCTATAAAGCCCACGATGAGTGCTGGCTGTGAGGGGCTAAGCATAGTATACAATGAAGAAGGGCTTGAAGCGGCATACGCAAAGGCTTGCCGAAACGACCCAAACGGTAACGTCATCATACAGCAGTGGCATGAGGGGGTTCCAGCCAGCGTCAGCCTCGTCGTATCTGAGCATAACATACAGCCCCTATCACTTAACAGACAGATCCTAAAGATTGGCACCTTTCAAGAAAACTCGGCATATCTTGGTGGCGTCGTCCCGCTACCCCATCACCTAAGCAAAGAAGCATTAAACGTAGCATCTAGGGCTGTAGCCGCCTTCCACGGCTTAAGAGGGTATGTGGGCGTAGATCTAGTTCTCACAGAGAGCAAGCCTATCGTGCTGGAGATCAACCCCCGTCTAACGGTATCATACTTAGGGTTAAGCCGTGTGTTAGAGGGTGGTGTGGCTAGAACAATGGTTGACGAAGCCTATATGAAAACTAATCAGAAACCCGTTTTCAAAGGGTTTGCAAGCTTCATAAAAGCATCTCTACCACCTATATGCTCTAAGGTTGAGGGTGTTGAGGTAATACGCAGCCCCTTTGGAGAGGGTGTTGAAAGATGCTTCCTTTTGGTGCAAGGTGCTAATTATGAGGATTCGCTTCGCCACTTGAAAGATGTTATTAGCAGCTGCTCCGCAAAGGTGAGTGTCGACCTTGCTGATCTCGGCGCTTGACGTGGGTGGTGTAAATATTAAGGCTGCCGTGGTCGAGGTTGGAAAGCCTCATAGGCTACTAGGATTCTGCACACATTACTTCCCAATATGGAAGATTGGAAAGGAGGGGTTGGGTGATGCGCTAAACCAAGTCAACAAAACCCTTCGTTTAGAGTGCGATGTGGTAGCGTTGACTATGACCGCTGAGTTATCAGATGCTTACCAGACCAAGCGTGAAGGCGTTGAACACATCGTAGATACCGTTCAGAAGATTTATCGAGGCAAGCCGATCTATGTGCTGAGTACTAGCGGCAGCTTCTTTCACACAGAGGCTTCTATCAAAGCTCCTTTAGAAGTGGCTGGGGCGAATTGGGTCGCGACCGCTTGGCTGGCTGGTAAACTTCTAAACAGCTGCATCGTGATCGATGTGGGAAGCACAACCACAGACATAATTCCTGTGTTAAGAGGGAGGGTTGCTGCGAAGGGTAAAACCGATCTTGAGCGGCTGCAAAACGGGGAACTCGTCTACACAGGCGCCCTACGCACAAACCTAGCCGCATTAACCAGAAAGGTCCCTGCAAATGGTGTATTAACACCAATCTCAGCGGAACACTTCGCTTCGACAGGCGATGTGCACCTAATCCTAAAACACATTTCAGAGGATGAGTTTACTGTCGAAACAGCGGACGGTAGGGGGAGGAGCCTAGGTGAAGCATACGCTAGGCTAGCTAGGATCGTCTGCGCCGATGTAGAGATGTTGAGCAAAGAGGCGCTTGATAAAATAGCGAGGTACCTATACAAGGTTCAGCTGAATCAGATCGTGGATGCCTTAAAGAAGGTTTTACGTGGAGTAGAGCCGAAGGATGTTAAGGTGGAGAGTTGTTTAACTTTGGGTATAGGTAGGTGCTTCCTAGCTAAACCCGCAGCAGCCAAACTTGGATTAAGAGCGTATGAGCTCTCCGATCTCACCACGCTAAAACCAAGCATACCAGAGACCGCCGTAGCGCTAGGTTGGCTTCTAGCATCTAAATTGGGTGGGGATGCTGATCTATGTATGTAGTGGTGAAGGTCGGGGGCAGCCTAGAGCCGCATAAATCTGCTCTCACAAAACTTATGCGCACACTAGTTAAAATGGCTCCAACACACAAAATAATCGTTGTGCCCGGAGGTGGGAGTTTTGCTGATAAAGTTAGGGAGGCTGTCTCAACCTATAATCTTAGCGACGAAGTCGCACATAGGATGGCTATCTTAGCTATGGATCAATATGGGCTGCTCCTTAGCTGCTTAGCTGAGCGATGCATCTACACCTATTCGTTGACCGAAGCTAAAGAAGAAGCTTCTAAAGGCTCAGTCCCCATCTACCTTCCCTCTCGTGAGCTGCTCTTTGACCAGAGTCTTGAGGCGAGCTGGGACGTCACATCAGACTCTATTGCTGCATATACAGCTTGGCGATGCAACTCAGCTCTCCTCGTGCTTCTTAAGGATGTGGATGGCGTGTTTACTGCCGACCCTAAGAAAGATTCTGGAGCCAAGCTGATTCGGAGTATCAGCGCATCTGCTCTACATGGCTACGGCTGCGTCGATGAAGCACTGCCTTCCTATATTCGGCGTTTTGATATCGTGTGTTGGGTTCTGAATGGTTTAAAGTGTAGCAGATTAAGAAGCCTATTAACAGTAGGCAAAGCGGTCGGGACTAAGATTACACCTTGAGAAGCAGATGGATCTTTAAACCCATCCGCACACGCTACTGGAGGCCTAAGACCGACTATCTAAACGAAATATGGAGGGCTGTCAAAGGAATTGTTAAGGAGGGGGATGTCATCGTCATTTCAGAGAAAGCTATATCAACAGCCAAGGGTCTTATAGTGGATGAAAGCAAGATCAAACCAACTCTCTCAGCTCACTTAATCGTCTCATTCTGGATGCGGGTAATCTGGGGCTACTTCCTTGGCTACCTCTGCCACCTAAAGCCAAAGTCGATTAAGAGGCTCAGAGCATACCCGCTCTCTGAGGGTGCTAAGCATAAGCAGCTAGCACTATCTTACGCTGGTCTACTTCAAGCGCTCAGACACGGATCTGAAGGCGGCATAGACGTGAGCAACCTACCATACTCATACGCCTCCTTACCCCTACCAGATCCCCAGAAAGAAGCTGAGAAGATCGGCCGCTTCCTAGAGAGCAGAGGCATAAAAGGCGTCTCAATAATGATCGTAGACACAGATATGACCTACACCATAGGCCCACTACACCTATCTCCCAGAAGAACCTCAATACCACATATTAGAGGGGCAACGTGGGGCTTCCTAACTTACCTCATAGGCAGAATGATCAAGGGTAAACCAAGGGCTACACCACTCGCACTCTGGCACTCAAACCTCAGCGTAGAAGAAGCTCTTACATTGGCTGAGGCAGCGCATCACATAAGGGGTTCGGGGGCTGGTAGAACCGCTTGGGATGCTTCAGAAAGATTCGGTGTTGAATTAGCGGAGGTAAGCTGGGATATGCTCGACTCCATACCACACTACCCCCTAGTCATTTGTAGAAAACTGCTCTCTTAAGGTGGTTTCTTCTGCACATACCTGTAGTTACGCATACTCCCTTGCCTCGTCAGTATCCCTTCTCTGACGAGATCGGTTAGGGTGTGTGAGATAGCTGTTTTGTCGTAGTGGTAGCCCCTCCTACTTAACTCAGCATCAACATCCGAAAGTGTACGTTCTTGAAGGAAGTAACCTTCGCGCCAAAGATTTTCAATCAAAGTTTTGCAGGTTACTGCCCCTCTTCTTTCGTGTCGAGACTCCTCCTCTTTTATGGCTGCTTCTGGTATGCTTGATAACACCGCTTTAACAGCCTTTTCAACCTCTTCTGCTGAGCAGCTGATCTCAACTTCCCAGCCGCCTTTTTTTAACTTGACCGTTATCTTCCTCTGCTCCTCCATCTTCTCATCCATCTTGTTGTTGATTGTTGTTCAAGTTGCGCAACATTTATATCCCCAACTTGACCTAACTATTGTTGCTCAAGATGAACAACCAATTAAACCTTACCTCAACAACACTCCTAAAAGACCTAAACACCCTACTTAGCGAACTCATCGAAAGCATAGGAAGAAACCCAACTGAGCAAGAACCCAGCTTAGAGAACAATATCCAGCCTATCAGAATATCCATGAGCCAAGGTAAACTACATAGAATAGCTAGCCTAGATTCGACTTGTATAACTCTAGTAAACACGATCAACAGCTTGACTCTAGCAGCAAGAGCCACGATAGTAACAAACTTAGGAGAGCGAGGATATAGTTGTGTAAGAAGCAGCCCCATAGTTAGGGAGTTCAGCAACTTAGAGTCCAGCAGCTTCCTCCTAACCCAAGAGCGTGCGGAGAGTATATTGAGATCGGCGCTCGAGCTCTGTCTTATAAAGAGGCTTGTAGAAGAGCGCCAGACCCAAATGATCTTTGTGGATGGTGTGTTGGATGAACCGCTGGGGAGCCCATTCAGAGAATTCAAACGGAGATTAATCGCTAAAGCTTTGGCTTCAAATATAGATCTCATAGGTTTTTCAAAGGAGAGCCGCCTAACCTCAATACTACCACTACTATCACAAGTCTACAATATACCAGAAGACCCTTGGTTCGCTTACGTAACCCCACTCAGTTTAGTATGTGGAGGTGAGGAAAGCGGAGTTTATGTTGCTAAGTTGGCTGAGATGGCTCTCACAATTAGGGTGGATGTGGTTAGTAGGAGGTGTGCGGAAGATGTCTTTGCAGACCTACTCGCATCGGATAACCACTATCGAGGTTACCCTGAGTCTCTAAGGCTCGCCCACCACCTAACAGTCTTCACAACTCTAGAGGCCTTAACACTTAGGGCAGCGACGAAGAAGGCTGACTCTCTTTTGAACGAGCTCGGAGGTAGGCGGGCTCTCCTCTTAGGCTCAATAAAACCAAGGTGAATTCGGATGAAGGTTGTAGAGAAGAATGGGGGCGATTTACACATCATATGCAAAAGACCTGTCGATGTGCAGATCGGAGACTTTCTAATAATCTGGGACGGTCTCGGAAGGTCCTCTCTAATAGTCCAAGTCATCGAAGAAACCTATCTGAATGTAGAGGGCGCGCTTCTGGAGGCTATTCGAGAAGAGGTTTTAGAAGCGGATGTGCGGGTTGATGAGGAGGCATCAAGCTTCACATCTCTCTCAAACACGGTCAGAGACCTCATTCTGCTCAGATGTAAGATAAGAGGCTCTATAAAATCAGGCTTTTATATGCAGAGTATGGAACACCTCCCCTCACGCGTATCCTCTAGGGTTGAACCTATCCCAGTAGATCGGCTGCTCGAAACCATTCACCCACCATCAAGTAGACTCATATACTTGGGTAAAGCTGGTCAACAATCACCCTTCAACATACCCCTCGAATCTCTTGATGGTGCGTTGACGATAATCACAGGCAAAAAAGGCTCAGGGAAGTCGCATCTAGCAAAGCTTCTTATAAAAGAGCTTATCCAAAACTACGCAAAGGTTGTTGTATTTGACATAAACGATGAATACAAAGGGATAGGTTACCGTCGAGACGGCACACCTTCACCAATCTGCAATAGGGTGCTGAGGCTCGAGCCCTCCAAAAACCTAAGATTCACATTAGAATATATTGGGAAAAAGGGGATCTCTGATATACTCTGCCACGCCCTAGATCTACCGGCAACCTCTCTCAGAGAGTTTTTAAGAATATGGGACGAATTAGCTGATTATGGGAGGCTGACATTAACAGATCTAATCGAAACCATATCAAGCAGAAGAGGAAACGAACACGTCAAAGAAGCCTTATTGTCTAGGCTTCTAACCCTCGCCTCATCAAACCTGATCACAGAAGATCAAGATTTAGCGAGCACATTTGAGGACCTCTTCTCTAAGATCGATGTAGGCGGGGCTCTCATCATTGCTTTGAATCGATGCTCACCAATCCTGAGAAGGATCATGGTTGAGTTCATTCTCTCGAAGCTTACTCATCTTCTGGAGCTGGGTAAGATTTCGCCTTGCTTTCTCTTTGCTGAGGAGGCGCACCTCTACCTGAGAGAGACATACTGGGAGGATATCATTACAAGAATGAGACACGTAGGGTTGTTTACGACACTCATAACAAACCAGCCTGATGCCATTAAAGATTGTGTGTTTAGGCAGGTGGATAACATCTTCATCTTCAACTTCTCAAGCGAGAAAGATCTTGAGGCGATAGCGAGGGTGAGTATGATCGACGGTGACACGCTGAAGGCTATAGTCAAATACATACCACCAAGGTACTGTCTGGCGGTAGGCCGCTTGACAGGCAACTTACCCATCTTGTTCAACTGTGCTGAAGCAGATATGTTAACATATGGTGAGACGAAGCTCTTTTTTCCGACTCTCTGCTTAAAGCAGAAGAGTTCGACAGAAATATAAAGGTGGTTTGTCAATAGACGAATAGGATGATGCAGAGTGATGAGATTACAATAAGAATCGCTGGCTCAATTGTTATGAGCGAGAATCCAGCAGCAACCCTAAGGTCGTGGAGGCAGAGGCTGAATATTCGGCAAGCGGCGCTCGCTAAGAAGATGAAGGTCTCACCCTCTGTGCTCAGCGACTACGAAAACGGTAGACGCCCTTCGCCTGGCATAGCCTTCATCAGAAGATATATTCAAGCCCTTGTTGAGTTAGCCAATGTTACACGTAGTATCGATCTACTTAACCAGCAGACTTTAAGCAACGAGCCTGAGCCGATTCTGGTTCTAGGGGAGTATGTAGCTCCGGTTAAGGCGTCTGAAGTTGTTGACGCATTGAGAGCTGAGGTTTTAGCTGGTTCAGATATGTTAGATTGGAGCGTCTACGGCTACACGGTGCTCGATAGTATCAGAACCATATACGCTCTCTCAGGCTTCGGCTTCTACAAGATCTTCGGCTCAACTACAGAGCGTGTTTTGGTATTTACGAAGGTCGGCTTAGGAAGGTCACCTTTGGTCGCTATAAGGGTCTCGCAACTCAAACCAAGAATGGTTATACTGCACGGACCTAAGGTGGTTGACCCCTTGGCCATAGAGTTGGCTAAGCGTGAGAGAATCATACTCGGCTTGGCGCGTAGCATCAGCGAATCTGAGATAGCGTTAAAGCTGCAGGAATTAAACCAAACACATTTAAGCTGAAATATGACCACCTACCCATTTAATCATAGATGCCCCGTCTCCGCATATTGATCAAAGGTGTCGTGCAGGGTGTAGGATTCCGCCCCTTTGTCTACCGAGCGGCATCAGAGAGAGGTCTTAAGGGTTATGTGAAGAACCTAGGTGACGGTACAGTAGAGGTTGTTGTTGAGGGCGGAGACGGGGCTGTTAACTCCTTCTTAGACGATCTTCAGCATAAGAGACCACCTCTCTCCAAGATCTACGAGCTAAAGGTTGTTGAAGAGGAGAGTAAGGTCCCTTTAACTGGCTTCACCATATTAGAGAGCTCTAAAGTGGGGTTTGAAAGCGGCTCTATAATACCAGCGGACGTCTCCATCTGTGATAGATGCATCCAAGAACTTTACGACCCAAATAATAGGCGCTTCAGATACTTCTTCATCACCTGCACAGACTGTGGGCCTAGGTTTACCATCATAGAGGCTATGCCTTACGATAGACCGAATACAACTATGTCAGACTTCTCGATGTGTGAGGAGTGTAGACGCGAATACACAGATCCCACAGATCGGCGCTTCCACGCCCAGACGATCGCTTGCAGCGCCTGCGGCCCCCGAGTGTATCTGGTTGATAAAAGCGGGGAGATTATCGAGTGTAGAGACCCTATAGAGGAGGCTGCGAAGCTGATAGATGAAGGGTGGATAGTCTCGGTGAAGGGTAATGGTGGCTTTCACCTCGCAGCAGCGACAACCAACTCAGAACCCATCTTAAGGCTGAGGAGGACCAAGCATCGGGCGCAGAAACCATTCGCGATAATGGCTAAGAGCTTAGAGGTGGTGAAGACGTTTGCTGTTGTGTCGAAGAAAGAGGAGGAACTCCTCACTTCACATATTAAACCCATCGTCCTTTTGAGGAAGAGTGACTCCTATTATCTATCTGAAGAGATAGCACCCGGTCTACACAACATAGGCACGATGCTACCCTATACCGCTCTGCACTCACTTCTCTTGAACTCGACTAAAGAGCCCGCTCTTGTTATGACGAGCGCCAACCCTTCTGGTGAACCTATAATAGTTGATAACGATGAAGCGGTAGAAAGGCTTAGAGGTGATGTAGATTATCACCTCCTACACAATAGGAAAATAGCGCATAGATGTGACGACTCCGTTGTGAAGGTCATCGAGGAACAGCCCTCTTTGATAAGGAGGTCTAGAGGATACGCACCAGAGCCTGTTGAGCTCCGCTTTCAACCGAAGGAGTCTGTGCTAGGCTTAGGTGGCGAACTTAATGTGACTGCTTGTGTAAACGTGGGGCATAGAGCATACTTAACACAGCACATAGGCGACATCGAGCACCACAGCACCTACCTCTTCCTTAAGGAGGCGGTTGATCATCTGACTAGGCTGGTTAGAGCAGAGATCAGTAAAGTGGCTTGTGATCTCCACCCAGCCTACTTAACCACGAGGCTCGCTGAAGAACTAGTCCAAGGAAAGGGGTTGCCTCTGATCAAGGTGCAGCATCACCACGCACACATAGCCTCTGTAATGGCTGAATACGGTTTAGACGAGGCGGTAGGGATCTCGGTAGATGGTGCTGGATACGGTGCTGACGGCACCATCTGGGGAGGCGAAGTGCTCTACTGCACATATGATCGCTTCAGACGCTTAGCACACCTACAACTTCATCCCCTTCCCGGAGGCGATTTAGCTACAAAGTATCCTATCAGAGTAGCCGCGGCGATACTCTCACACTTAAACCGCCACGAAGCGTGGCTGAGATCGGTAGCCGATAAGCTACCCTACGGTGTGAAGGAGGTTGAGGTTATCTTGAGGATGCTCGAGCAGAAGCGTATGCCGATGACTTCGAGCTGCGGCAGAGTCCTAGATTCGGTTTCAGCCATATTAGGGATCTGCTACGAGCGAACCTACGAAGGCGAACCCGCTATGAAGCTTGAGGCAGCGGCTGTGGGTGGCGAGGATGTGTTAAAGATGGAGCCTCTAATAACCTCCGACATCCTACATACCTCTAATATGGTGGAGGCGGTGCTCGATAACTTAGGTAAGTATAGAGTGAAGGACCTAGCGTACTCAGCAGAAGAGTATTTGGCAAAGGGTCTCGCATACCTCGCCGTGGAAGCAGCCGAAGAACTAGGGGTGAAGAGCATAGCGTTGTCAGGTGGCGTAGCCTACAATCAGCACATAACAACGACCATCAGAAAGATTGTTAAGCAGGCGCAACATAGGTTCTACACGAACATGCTAGTCCCACCGGGAGACGGGGGTCTATCGCTGGGGCAGTTAGCAGCTGCTTGCCACATTCAAGAATAAAGGTGGTGAGATCACGTGTGTCTGGCCGTACCGGGTAAGGTATTAAGTAAGGAGGGTGCACACGCCAAAGTCGACTTCGGCGGAGGTATAGTTAGAGATGTCAACATCTCATTGGTAGATGTTGAAGTAGGGCAGTATGTGGTTGTGCACGCCGGATTCGCTATTCAGGTTATGAATGAAGAAGAGGCGAAAGAAACGCTTCGACTCTGGCAAGAAATATTCGAATTAGAGCAGGAAGGTGCTGGCTCGGTTGATGTTTAAACTAGCAGACCAGCAGATCGCTAAACTGATTGTAAATAAGATCAGAGAACTGAACCTAAATCTCAGAATCATGCATGTATGCGGCACCCATCAAGACACCCTTGTCAAGAACGGCTTAGACACGCTCCTAGCGGAATGCAATGTTGAGATGAGGCAAGGTCCGGGTTGCCCAGTCTGCGTAACACCACCAAAAGAGTTCGAGGAAGCTAAGATTCTAGCTAGAAAGGGGTGTACGGTAGCGGTGTATGGTGATGTTTTTAGGGTTCCTGTGGAAGGAGGGTCGCTGGCAGATCTGAAAGCAGAGGGCTGCGACATACGCGTGGTGTATGGTGTGGAAGATGCGCTAAAGATCGCTAAAGAAGTAAATAAGCCTCTGGTCTTTATGGCTATAGGCTTTGAAACAACCGCTCCGAGTACGGCTTCTGTGCTGCTTAACGGTCCACCTGAGAACTTTTTTGTGCTCTGCTGCCACCGATACGTGCCACCAGCACTAGACGCGCTTCTTGGTCTCGGTGAGTTGAAGATCGATGGGTTAATAGAGCCTGGACACGTAAGCACAATCATAGGTCTTAAACCCTACGAGCCCCTTTCTCAGAAGTATCATATACCCCAGGTTGTCTCTGGGTTTGAGCCACTCGATATGTTGGTTGCTGTGCTGATGATAGCGAGGCAGGTGAAGAGGGGTGAGGCGAAGGTTGAGAACGAATATAGTCGTGTGGTGAGATATGAGGGGAATACGAAGGCGCTGAAGATATTGAATGAGGTCTTCGAGCCATCAGACTCTGTGTGGCGCGGCTTAGGCCTGATAAAGGGCTCTGGTATGAAGATTAGGAGGAGATTTGAGGAGCATGATGCGAGAAAGGTCTTCGAAGACGAGCTTAAGGTTTTAGATTCTCTTGAGTTTAAGGAGCCTCCTGGATGTAGGTGCAGCGAGGTGATTCGAGGATTGATCTATCCTCAAGAGTGCGCCCTCTTCGGTAAAGCCTGCACACCAACAAGACCAGTAGGCCCCTGCATGGTTTCTATAGAGGGCTCTTGTAATATTGAGTATAAGTATGGTCGGTTGACCCTTAAGCTCGCTTCTAACAGATTCTAGGGACAGGGTCGCCAATAGGTGGTGGGATTATTCTCTTACCACCTACTTTCGTCTTTAATACCACTTCTCTAAACTCACTAGTTGCTTCGCCTATTATCTCAGCCTCCTTACCTTCAGGTGTTTCACGTAAAGATGCTAGGACCTCTTCAGCCTTCTCTTTGACCACTCCTATTATCATCTTCCCCTCGTTCCCAACTTCATAAGGGTCTATTCCAAGCATCTCGCAAGCAGCCCTAACATTATCGTGTATAGGTATCTTCGCTTCGTCAACTACGATGCCAACGCCAGATTTTTCACACCACTCGTTTAGTGCGTTGGCTAGCCCGCCTCTAGTAGGGTCTTTTAGTGCAACCACACCACCGACCTCAAGGATCTTAGCCACAACCTTGTTTAGGGGTTTTACGTCTGAGCATACATTTCCTTCGAAGCCGTAGCCCTCTCTGCTCGATAGGACGGCTACCCCGTGATCGCCTACTGCGCCAGATAAGATGATCTTATCACCAGCCCTAAGGTTGGAGTCAAGGAGCCACCTTGAGTCGAAGGGTCGATACTTCTTCACAACCTCGATGTTTCTGTCTAAGAGTGGGCTTCGCCTACCTATCCCAGAAGTGTTTATGACGAGTTTGTCTAATGCGCCCTTTTCCACAACCTTTGTGTCACCCGTCACTATGTAGACACCGGCCTCTCTGCAAGTCTCAGCCAAGCTATCGACTATCTTGGCTAGGTCATCTATTGGGAAGCCCTCCTCTATTATAAAGCCAGCTGTTAGGGCTAGCGGCTCACCCCCAACCATACATATGTCGTTCACAGTGCCAGATACAGCAAGCCTACCTATATCTCCACCCGGGAAGAAGAGGGGCTTTACGGTATGCGAATCTGTCTTCAAGACTATATCATTAACGACAGCAGCATCGTCAAGCGCCTCAAGAGGCACCTCAACCCCGCTCCCACCCAACCTCCTCACAATAATGCTCTTTATTAGGCTCTGCATCACGGAGCCTCCAGCACCGTGCGCCATCGTCACAATCTTTGCCGCCAACAATGACACCCTCTCCACCCAACTAACATAGTAAAAGAACTTAACCGTTTAGCGTATCAATTCTTGTCCACTACCATCTTTATAGCCTTGATTCTGCACTCAAGCCCCTCTTTGATCTCCACAGACCCGCCACATCGTGGGCAAGCCAAGGATACCGCCCAAAGCCCTAATTCATCGTCCGCAACCTTGTTTATTGGTCCTATGTAGCCGCAGCTGATGCACTTCACTTTAGGCTCCTGCTCCGTTATTACGAGCCGAGACCTCTTCAAGATTGTATCCTTCTTTAGTAGGTTGTAGCAGAAGGTTAGTTGCTCTTTGCTGAGGTGTGTGAGCTTACCCACAACGAGATGCACACTCTTTACCTGTTTCGCACCCCGCTTCTCTGCTTCCCTTATGGCAACTTTGACAATTTCGTTTGCGACAGAGAGTTCGTGCAATCCTCTCCCTTTCTTAGAGTCCTAAGGCTTTAGCAACCTCTGCAACCCCTTCGCCAGTCTTGCAGCTCGTCCTTACAACCGTTAGGCTCGGCTTTATGAGGTGGATATCACGCTCAATCTTAGATGGGTCTACACCCATTATGGTTGAAAGGTCTATCTTGTTTATAACCGCAAGATCAGCTCCAGCAAAGATGTAGGGGTGCTTAACCACCATATGCTCACCCTCGCTAACACTTATCACCACTATACGCTTCTCGCACCCTAAGGGGAAGTCAGCGGGGCATATGAGGTTTCCCACATTCTCTATAAAGAGGACATCTATGCTACTCAGATCCAATCTCGCTAACGCTTTCTTGACGAGGTTAGCGTCAAGATGGCATTCTTTTCCAGTGTTTATTTGAAGAACCTTAGCACCGTGCCTACCTATCCTTTCAGCATCTATTGTAGTAGCAACATCTCCTCCTATAGCTGCGATTCTATACTTTCCTTTAAGCATCTGAACGAGCCTCTCGATAAGAGATGTCTTGCCTGAGCCGACAGAACCCATTATGTCAAATGATTTAACACCGTATCTGCGAAGCGTTTCTGCGTTCTCCTCAGCCAGCTTCTTGTTCGCCTCAAGAAGATCCTCCTCTAGCTCGACATCGAAGACTTCACCGGGTTCTGGTCTTATCACCGCGCTGCTGTCCAATTCCTCTCTACCCCACTCTAAACCTCTCTATTTATATTTGGCTCAACCCTACTATATCTCCTTTCCCCATAAAGCTAAGGATCTGATGCTAGCTTAACAGCGAGCGCCGCAGCCTTGGGTATTGCATCCTCAACCTCCTTAGACATCACAACAGAAACCTCCTCAGGAAGGTATCCTGCTACACAAGCAACTATCGATATCTTCACACCCATCTCCTCCAATTTGGCAAGCATATCCCTATTAGGGAAGCTATGTGAGGGTGAGCTACCCTTAACTGAGGGCACATCGTCGAGGCTAAGAATCTTTACCTCCCCAACCCTACCAATTTGATGAAGCGCATCTACCAGAATTATCTTGTTCGGCTTCTCCTCGTCTGAAAGTATATCTAGTAGAATTCTTGAGACACCCAAGCCAACATCTAAAACCTCAACACTACTTTCGTCTGCTAAACGCTCTTTAACTATATACTCAGCAACTCTCGGTCCGAATCCATCATCCCCTCTAAATATATTTCCGCAACCTAAGATCAATGACTTTCTTTTCATTACCTAAAGCTCTACGCAATGCCAAATTTTAGCTTTTCGATACTGTTTATTATTTTCGTTTTTTCAGATAATATAATGAATATATAATCCGGAATGGTTAATACTTTATTTCCCCCACAGATATATAGAATCACTACCAGTAGCTTATCGGATGTAGGGATGTTTAAATACCCTTTCCTCAACCCTGAGGCTGGAAGAGCCTCAGGACGGAGGTGTGGTATATAGATGCAGACATATGCCCAGACCGACATTCTCGAAGCTGTAAGAAAAGTAATTGGAGATCAGAAACCTGAAGCCTGCTATCAATGCATGAAGTGTACAAGCGGTTGCCCGGCAGCTAAGGTAAGTGATTATAGACCTCATCTAATGGTAATCTTAACTAAAGCGGGGTTGGCTGAGGAGGTTATGCAGAGCGGCATAATATGGGCATGCTCCATGTGCCTAAAGTGTAAGGAATACTGCCCACAAGATGTCGCACCATTCGATGTCGTCACAGCTCTAAAGAATGTAGCTATCTCTAGGGGGTATAAACCACCTGAGATGCTAGTAGGCATGGCGAACAGCGTGCTAGACTATGGTTACATAATGGATAAACCTATGACGATAACCACAACCGAGTTCGAGGAGGTATCTAGAGAGAGCTTAGGATTACCTGACATTGCGCATCCGAAGGATATAGAGAAGTTCAAGAAGTTCGTTTCGAGCTTCGGATATAGGAGGCTGAGCTAGAGGTTGAAGATGTATATCTTCTTAGGCTGCACAACACCGATGAAGCAGTACGCTTACGAGCTCTCAATCAGAGCGGTCTTCCCGAGGCTCGGAATCGAGATTGTAGATATGCCTGATTCGAACTGCTGCGGCACACCACTCATGGGTGTAAACAGGTTCTACAATGTATACGCTCCAGCGAGGCTGATGGCTATAGCCGAAGCAGGCGGACTAGATATTGTCGCACCATGCAACGGATGTCATCTCGCTTTAAGTGAGGCAGCTTTCATGTTGAGGGAAAAGAAGAACCTTCTTGAGCAGGTTAATGCGCTCCTTAAAGAGGAGGGTTTAAAGTACAGTGGCAAAGTTAAGGTCTATCACCCTGTTGAGGTGCTTTACGGTCTGGTTGGTGTTGAAAAGATCTCTTCAGCAATCTCATATAAACTCCCGCCTCTCAAGTTCGCTTGCCACCCTGGCTGCCACCTTGTCCGCCCATCGCATATCGGTAGACCTGAGAAGAGGAATGGTAAGCTGAAGCTCGAAGCCTTGACCGAGGCTATTGGTCTGCAGACGAGCGATCATCCTGAGAAATATGAGTGTTGTGGTGCAGCCATGATACCGTATTCGACAGACGCTGCTATCAAGACAGTTGCTATGAGGATAAAGAAGTTTGTAGAAGGCGGCTTCGATGGTGTTACAACCCTCTGCCCCTACTGCTTCGACATGATAGATGGGAAGCAAGATGCTGCTAAAACCATCACGGGTGATAGAAGTCTATCTATACCAACCTTCTACTACACTCAGCTACTCGGTTTGGCTATGGGTATAAATGAAAGAGAGTTGGGGCTCAACCTAAACATGAGCCCTGTTGGAAGCGTGCTTGAGAAGTTGAGGAGGTGAAAGGTGGATGGCTGAAGAACCTAGAGTTGGAGTATATGTGTGCCACTGCGGCGTTAATATCGCTGGAGTTGTTAACGTTAAAGAGGTTGTAGAGTACGCATCAACCCTACCTAACGTAGTGGTAGCAAAAGACTACCCCTTCATGTGCTCAGATCCGGGGCAAAACTTGATCATCGAAGACATTAAAACAAAGGGTCTGAATAGGGTTGTCGTCGCCTCCTGCTCGCCTAGAATGCACGAACCAACTTTCAGAAAGGCTTTGGAGCGGGCTGGTCTCAACCCCTACTTGCTCGAGATGGCTAATATCCGTGAACACTGCTCTTGGGTTCACGAAAAGCAGCCCAAAGAGGCGACAGAGAAGGCTAAGGAACTGGTTGAAGCTGGTGTTGCGAAAGCACGTATGCTGAAGCCTATTGAGACTGTGAAAATGCCGGCTGTGAAGAGAGCGTTGGTTATAGGTGGTGGTGTGGCTGGTATAAGGGCGGCGCTCGACATAGCGAACAGCGGTTTTGAAGTCTACCTTGTGGAGAAGAGGCCGAGTATAGGAGGCAACATGGCTAGGTTGGATAAGACCTTCCCGACATTAGACTGCTCACAGTGTATTCTAACGCCTATGATGGTTGAGGTAGCACAACACCCGAACATTAAGCTCTTGACATACAGCGAAGTACAATCTATAGATGGCTCGGTAGGAAACTTCACGGTAAAGATCCTCAAGAAGCCAAGGTATGTCAACGAAGACCTCTGCACAGGCTGTGGCATCTGTGAGCAGAAGTGCCCCTACACAGTACCAAGCGAGTTTAACCTTGGGTTAGGTAAGAGGAAGGTGATCTACTTCGAATTTCCGCAAGCTGTACCTCTAAAACCAGTTATAGATCGGGATAACTGCGTCTACTTCAAGAAGGGTACTTGTAGGGCTTGCGAGAAGTTCTGCCCGACTAAAGCGATAGACTTCAACCAGCAGCCCAAAGAAATAACCATCGAGGTAGGGGCGATCATCTTAGCGACCGGTTATGGTCTGTATGATGTTAAAACGAAGATGCCTGAATACAGATATGGGCTGAGTAAGAATGTAATAACGGGCTTAGAGCTAGAGCGGCTTACCTCAGCAACAGGTCCAACGAAAGGCGTCATATTAAGACCAAGTGATAAGAAGGAACCCAAGAATGTTGCTATAATCTTATGTGTAGGTTCGAGGGACGAGAAGCATCTAGATTACTGCTGTAGATTTGGTTGTGTTGCCGGTATAAAGCACGCGTACTACATCGTGAGCCACATACCTGATGCTAAGGTGACGATATGCTACACTGACATAAGGGCCTTCGGTAAAGGGTACGAAGACTTCTACGCGAGGATCAGATCGCTAGATAATGTCCAGTTCATCAGAGGAAGACCTATGGAGATATTCGAAGACACAAACGGTTCACTATACTTTGATGTCTTCGACCAGAACACAAATAGGCTCATAAGGCTTAACCCAGACCTCGTAGTTCTGGAGACTGGTGTTGTGCCAGACCCATCGTTCGAACAGATAGCAACAGTCCTCAAATGCTCCCGAGGACCTGATGGCTTCGCACTCGAACTACACCCGAAGCTCAGACCAACAGAGACCTCGGTAGATGGCGTTTTCATAGCTGGTGTAGTGCAGGGTCCAAAGGATATACCAGATACAGTAGCGCAGGCTGGTGCGGCAGCGGCTTCAGCCATAACGCTGCTAGCAAAAGGTGAGGTTGAGAGTGTGCCTAACGTCGCTTCAGTTAATCAAGATCTATGTAGCGGTTGTGGTGTTTGTGAAGTGGTATGCCCATACACAGCCATCGTTATGGAAGCTAGGAATGGTGGTAGGGTTGCTAAAGTCGAGGCTACGAAGTGCAAAGGTTGCGGCGCCTGCGCGGCAGCCTGCCCATCGGGTGCGATGACCCAGCTCGGCTTCGAAGATAAGCAGATCATACCTCAAATAGATGTGCTTGCAAGAGGGAGGTAGATGCATATGGCGAACAACTTCGAACCGAGAATCGTGGTGTTTGCGTGCAACTGGTGCTCATATGCAGGCATGGATCTCGCTGGCACAAGCAGAATGCTCTACCCAGCAAATCTAAGGGTGATCAGGTTGATGTGCTCAGGTAGGCTTGAGCCGGAGCACATACTTTACGCCTTTAAGGCGGGGGCTGATGGTGTGCTGGTCACGGGCTGCCACCCAGGTGACTGCCACTATCTCGCTGGTAACTATAAGACGAGGAAGAGGATTAGGCTGCTTGAGCAGCTCTTAGCCCAATTCGGGCTGGAGAAGGAGCGGCTTAGGCTTGAGTGGATTTCAGCGTCTGAAGGTGAGTTATTCACAAAGGTGGCTAAAGAGTTTGTTGAGCAGATAAGGGCGCTCGGCCCCAGCCCGCTGAAGCGGAAAGAATTATTCGCCCCAAAGATTGGTGTTGAGGCAAGTGGAGGTGGTGAGTAATGAGTAAACCCAAGGTTGCGATCGTCTTAGGCTCGACCTGCGCTGGATGTGACTATTCGCTACTTGATCTAGGACCAACCGTGCTTGACGTGCTATCAAATGTTGAACTCGTCTATTGGCCAACTGGCGCGGACTTCAAGCTGAGTGACTTAGAGTCTTTGCCAGATGGAAGCGTTGACCTAACTATATACGAAGGCGCAATAACCAACAGTGATAACGAGGAGCTAGCCAAGCTCGTTCGAAGGAAGTCCAAAGCAGTTCTAGCATACGGGTCTTGCGCTTGCTTCGGGGGTATACCTGGGTTAGCGAATGTATCCACAGCAGATGATGTTATGACGACCGCGTATATAGAAACGTGGAGCACAGACAACAAGAGTGGTATATTGCCACAGCCGCTCTCAAAAGTGGATAGTAAGCATTTAGAGCTGCCGGTTACATACGACACCATAAGGGCGCTCGACCAAGTGATACCAGTTGAGTATTATATGCCCGGATGCCCACCACCGCTCTCATACATAGAGCAAGCTTTGGTAGCGTTCCTCTCAGGCAAACTTCCTCCACCTGGTTACGTCTTCGCGTCTGAGCGCTCACTATGTGATGAATGCAAGAGGACTAAAGAGAAGAAAAATATAACTGAGATCAAGAGGTTCCACGAAATCATACCAGACAGCCAAAGATGCTTGCTGGAACAAGGTATACTATGTATGGGGCCTGCTACAAGAGGAGGGTGTAAGGCTCCTTGTGTAGATAACAACATACCTTGCAGAGGCTGCATGGGACCCACGCCCGAAGCCCTAGATCAAGGTGCGAAGATGCTCTCAGCCTTGGCATCTATACTAGCTCTTGACAAGGAGACAGGTGTCTCTGATGATCATTTGATTCCTTTGATTCAGCAGGTGAAGGATCCCTTAGGAACATTCTACCGCTTCGGGTTACCTAAATCGATGTTTAGGAGGGTTATTCCAAGGAGGTGATGAAGATGGAGAAGAAGGATAGAGTTGTAACCATACAGCCGATAACCAGATTAGAGGGGCACGGCAAGATCAGCATATTCCTCGACGATAAAGGTGACGTAGAGGACGCATACTACCAAGTTGTAGAGTTCAGAGGATTCGAAAGATTCTGCCAAGGCAGACCAGTAGAGGAACTACCCCTGATCACCCCAAGAATATGTGGCGTCTGTCCTTGGGCGCACCACATGGCTTCAGCAAAAGCGGTC
>CAYQXI010000054.1:0-5622 GCA_964421575.1 uncultured Nitrosopumilales archaeon | reverse complement strand
TGTCTGTGTAGTTGTATAGTTTTGGGCCAACTCCTACCCTATTTGCTAAGGACTGTAGCTCCGCTTCTTGGCTTAGGCTCGGGCGGGTTGCGGCCACCCGTCTGATCTTTAGAGCCGCTTCGCCCTCCCTACACCTCGCTACAACCACTATGCTCACACAACCCTTACCAAGTACTCTGAGCCCTAAGATCTCGACCCCACCCTCCAAGACAATCTCCTTGACACCGAGCTTCTTGAGCTCGTTTAACCTCTCTTCGATCTGCCGCTCCTCTGGCTTCGGATAGCATAGTAGCGTGGAGTAAGGCGCCTCTGCTAACTTCTCAATTCGGATCGAATGCGATGTACTTTGTGGATACGAGCCTCTGCACCTCCCTCCTCAGCCAACCCTTACTTTCAACAGCTTTGAGGGCTTCTCTGCCCGTAAGTATTGTGGTTGATGATTTGAGAGCTTCGCGTAAACCCTCTGCTACACCAAGCTCAGTTGGGTTGCTTAATAGGCTCTGAAGCACATTTACTGCGTTCCGCTCAACCCTCTCTTGCAGGCTTACTATTCGACCATCCTTTGAGAACCATATTAGAGTTGAGCGGTTTAGGTTCTTCTGCACGAAGCGCAGAGCGTCAGCCTTACGGTAGACGTCTGGACCCACCTTAACCATATACTTAGGTAAAGTCAAGGATTCTAGTAGTAGGAGTATAGCGCCCTCAGCCTCTTCGCTGCTCGCTTCGAAGACCCTCAGAACCTCGAAACCCCTTATCTTCATCTGCCTCTCTATCGCCTCTGAGGTTTTGTGAAGCTGCCCCCAGAGTATGTCTGGGCTCCTCCGCTCGTGTGCAAAGAGGAGAAGGATTAGGTTATCTGCCATCGGCTCAAGCAAACGAATAAATGATTCACCGTCATATCTCTCGAAGTATTTTAGGCTGGGGTTCTGTAGGAAGCTGCGGGCTGAGGAGATGAATGTAGCAAGGCTCTCCTCTGAGATCGCCGCACCAAGGTTACGCTCAGAGTCTACTGGATCAAGTATGATTATCGGGCTTTGAAACCTAAGCTTCACATCCGCAGGCACCTCACCTAAGTTGATCACAGCACCCCGCTCAAGATTTGAGAAGGCTTCTAACGTGCGTATGAAGCTGCCGTATTTGAGGATAAGAACCTCACAAACATAGCCGCTGAAGCCCCTTGTCTTGACCTCTGCCCCATATACACCCCTAGCCTTAATGAACTTCTTGAGCAGCCTAACCTCGCTCTTCAACTCCTCCTTAAGATGCCTCTTAACATACTCTGTGTGGTACGGTGAGCGGTCTGCTGCACTTATCCAATGCCTCGGCTTAACGTTAAAACACGGCACTATGTTGACACGAACTCCGTCAACAAACCCCTCTAGATAGGGGTGCTCAGCATATCTTACTAGAGTCTCGTAGCCCTTCAGGATCTCTTTAGCGAGATCCATACCTATCTGCTTAAACTCATCCATCTTCAAATCGGGCTGGAACTTTACGAATAGGTCTATGTCACATTCCCCTTTGAGCCACGTGTCTTTGGCGTATGAGCCTCCTAGGACAGCCTCAGCATCTACCTTCTTCTCCTTGATAACAGATCTAGCTCTGTTGAGTATGGTGTCAGCTACCTTAGAGATCAGCCTACGCTCCTCTTCATCCGGCTCACACATCTTACGCGCAGCTGCGAGGATTTCGTCAAGGCTGGTCAAGTGCTGCTCACCAGATTCTTCACGTAGAGGTCGGTGTAGATCGGGCCTTTAGGTGTTAAGTCGCTCTTCTTGAGCTTGATCTTTGTAAGCGTGTCTTCGCCGAAGACAGTATTGAGGTTGGAGTTGATTATCTTGATAAGAGCATCCTTGTTTCTTCCGCTCCTAACTCTCGCTATAGTTAGGTGTGGTACGAAGGGTTTGCTGTCTCCTACCCTAAGGTGAGTGAGCCTAGACTCTACCATAGATGCGAGCTTGCTCAAAAGCATACCTCCTTCCTTATCCGAACCAACCCAGATGACGTTGGGGTGGCTTATTGAAGGGAAGGCACCAACACCTTGATACACAACCTTTATCACAGGCGCCTCTATCTGCGAAAGGATCTCCTTAACCTCGGTGACTATACCAGCATCCACTTCACCCAGAAACTTGATTGTGAAATGTAGATTCTGCGGCTCAACGAGCTTCACATCGGCACCACTCCCAACCAGCGACCTCTGAAGAGCGGTTAAGTTAGCTAAGGCTTCTCTGCTCTCTAAATCAACCGCTATGAAGACCCTCATCACCACACCGTAGGTAGAATGGTGGTTAAAAGGAATCTCTATTAATGAGCTGGAGAGAGGGTGAAGTGGAAATAGAGGTTGCGCGGAAGTAGGCTGGCTGTCTGCATTACAGGTATGCCAGGCTCCGGAAAGACTACCGTAGCGAATATGCTAACTCAACTAGGATTCAAGATAGTCACTTTAGGCGATGTGATTAGGGAAGAAGCAGCGAAGAGAAATCTTCCTTCTACAGATGAAAATCTGAGTAGGGTTATGCGTGAGATAAGAGCTGAGGGCGGTAAAGGTGCGGTGGCAAAACTCGCCTTAAAAAAGATTCTGGACGCTGGTCGGCTTTGTGTAGTGGATGGTATACGATGTCTGGAGGAGGTTAGTGTAATAGGCAGTGTGGCTGAAACAAAGCTGCTCGCCATACATGCTTCGCCTCAAATAAGGTTCACTAGAATAGTCTGTAGGAACAGGAGCGACTCAACGGCTGATTGGGAGAAGTTTAAGGAGAGAGACAAGAGAGAGCTAGAGATAGGGGTTGGTGAAGTGATAGCGCTAGCAGATGAAGTTATTCCAAACAACCATATAACAAAAGAAGATTTGCAGAAGATAGTTGTAGACGTGGCCAGAAGGTGGTTGGAGAGATTTGAGAATAGAACCACTTAAAACAAGCGTACACACATCATTCGTAGTTGAGGTTATGAAGACAGAAGACCCACAGAAGGTTAGAAGGGCTGTGCTAAATATCCTACCCGGTATAGAGATTAAGGAGAATACCTCGGGCAGATTCCTTACCGGAGAAAGTTCAGATTCACGCTGCCTCATCGCACTATACGAGCAGATAAGGGCGCGTAGGATAGCTGGTGTGGTTAGGCGGCTCTACGAGGAGCATCTGGTGGGCGAAAGAAGCTGGCTCTACTTTAATAAGCAAGCTGCTTATGCTGGCTCTGTGGTTGTTTGTGAGGAGCCCTCTGAGTCGCCCCTGGGTCCGATAAAGGTCTATTTTGAGTGCAGCGATAAAGATTTGTTTTTAGACTGGCTTGCACCTCTGTGAGGAAGAATTGTCCGCCCGCATCGGCGCCTCGACACTCTACCTAATCTACGCAAAAGAGCCTTTCGAGGCTATTGAGCAAGAAATTACAACTGAGAGGGAGGAGAAGCCTGAACTGTGGGAGGTTGTTGATAGCGAACATCACGCCTTAGATAAGATGAGAATAAAGAGGTTAAAGGAACTCGTGAGTGTCGGCTACAAATTATCCTTACACTGCCCCTACGATCGTTGGATAAATATTGCTGATAGAGAGCCCTCCCGTAGAAAGCAATCAATAAAGAGGATAAAGGAGTCGATAGACGCTGCAGCAGAGCTGGAAGCGGTGTTCTTTACTTTACATCCGGGTGCATACAGGGGCTTCATAGAGGATAATAGGAAGATGAGTTTACTCAACGCCGACGCTATAGCGGGTTTATGTGACTATGCCGACTCCAGAGGTATAGTCTTGAGTGTTGAAAATATGCCTCCAAATCTGGACTACTTTCTGGTTACACCCCAAGAGTTTCTGGATATCGAGGAGCAGAGCAGTTTGGAACTAAAGATCACCTTCGACGCTGGGCACGCCAATCTAGCTGGGCTAATAGACGAATTTCTCAAGACCCTCGGTCAGCGTATCTTCGAGGTTCACGTGCACGATAATAGAGGTGGGTTAGATGAGCACCTTGAAGTCGGGCTCGGCTCAATAGATTGGCTAAAGATAGTGAAAGAGTTTTGTAGCAGAGGCAAGATAGTTTACTATATTGCTGAAACATACAAGCCTCCATTTAAGAGCGTAGCTTGGCTAAAGGAGAAGACCGCAGCCTTCGAGAAGATGTTTAGGTTCACTCGGGGTATTTGACCTCTATCTCCATAAGGTCTTCTGCCGCGATTGTGTTGCCATGCACCTCAGACGCCTCTTTCACTAGCTCAGATGCGTCATCATACCTTGCGCTAAAATGTGTAAGTACCAGCGTCTTCACACCAGCCTCCTTAGCGATAAAAGCCGCTTCTCTCGCCGTTGAGTGGAGGTTCTCCTCAGCCTTCTCTGCATGTCTATCTGCGTAGGTTGAGTCGAAGATCAGTAGGTCGCAGCCTCTGAAGAACTCGATCAGCTTTTTGCTCGGTCTTGTGTCTCCAGAGTAGCCTATCTTCCTACCCCTCCTCTTAGGCCCCATCACTTGATCGGGTGTTATCACCCTACCTTGATATGTGATCACCTCACCCCTCTGTAAAATCGACCACAACCTACCCTCTGGTATACCCAGTCTTCTAGCAGCCTCCGGATAGAACACACCCGGACGAGGTTTTTCTTCGAGTAAGTAGGCGTAGGTGAGGCGGGAGTGCTCTGCCCTGCAAGCATAAACGCTATACTCTTCTTCCTCTACCACAAGCCCCTCCTTCACATTCTTTATTTGGAGGTCGAATGTTAGGTCGAATGCAAGCGCTTTAATATTATACTTTACGAAACCGATAATACCTTTGGGCCCATATATGCTCAGCGGCTTATCTCGCTTCATCATCGACATACTCTGAAGCAAACCAAGCAACCCAACACAGTGGTCTCCGTGTAGGTGTGTGATGAAGATCTTCATCGGCCGGTTTAAGCCCAACCCAGCGTACATCATCGCCCTCTGCACACACTCACCAGCATCAAAAAGTATCACCTCTGAACCCCGCTTTACCGCTATGGCGCTAAGCCCCCTCTTCCGCGTGGGGACAGACGAAGAGGTGCCTAGGAAGATGACTTTGAGCTGCACCACTTGGCAGCTACCTCTTGAAGCTATGTGCATATTGTTGAAAGGTGTGAAGCACAGAGAGGCGCTATGTCTACCTTTGACACCTTACTCGGCACAGTGTTAGTTCCGATGACCTCCACACCAGCTTTAACCAACCGATCCAACGCGTCACCCACTAGCAGCGGGTGTGTGCAGGCTGCATAGACCTTTCTAGCGCCCTTCTTGTAGAGTAGGGTTGCCGCCTTTTCTATACTCCCACCAGTGCTGATGATATCATCTACAAGCACGGCATCCCTCCCCTTTACACTTAATTCAACCTCCTCCACGCTAACTTCTCCTGTAACCCGATCTCTACTCTTCTTCAGCACTGTGTGCTCCGCCTTCATAAGGTTGGCGAACGCCTCAGCCCTGGCCGCACCACCAGCATCAGGCGAAACTACTAACGGGTCTTTCAGCCTATAATTTGATCTCATATAATCTGCTAGCAGAGGTACAGCCGATATACTATGTGCTGGAAAGGCGAAATACGCTAACGCGCTAACACTATGGATATCCACGGTGTCGAGCCTCTTTATGCCAGCTGCGCGCATAAGCCTAGCCACAAC
>CAYQXI010000053.1:0-3003 GCA_964421575.1 uncultured Nitrosopumilales archaeon | reverse complement strand
AACCACAATTGTGCACTCAAATTAATAGGGGGTGCAGGCGGTTTCTTAGTTGGCACGAGCGCTAACCGATCTGGCGAAAAGCCCTCTTTAACGGTTGAGGAAGCCGTCAACAGTCTGCAGCAGAGTGTAGACATCTACCTTGATGGAGGTAGGGTTATGTTAGGTAGAGAGTCTACAGTGCTTGATATAAGCAGAGAAGAACCAGTAGTGGTTAGAGAGGGGGCCATAAGCAAAGAAACTATATTCGGTGTTCTGAGATCGGTGGGGCTAATTTAAGGTTTGGCTTCACAGGCGAGCAGCGCTGACTTCTCAGCTAGAAGGTAGGGTAATGGGTCTTCATCTATTAAGGTGGAGTTTTGGGCCTGCGCTAGAGCGTGCTGGGAGAGTAGCTTGGCTGACTTTTCTTTCGTCAACTCTATTACACTGTCATCCAACGTGCCGAGCGCCTCAAGCATTTTAAGTACCTCCGTCGGGAATGGCCCTTCACCTAGCAATAAGGCGAGGATGTTCATTCTCAGGGGCTTTAAACCCACCTTCTCTACCGCCTCCTTGAGCTGGTTTTCACAAGCCACCCTAGCTAGAAGGTCGATTTCAGGCTGCTTAGCATATGTTAATCCTCTTCTGCTGGCTTCATACGCTTGCTTCAACAAGAGCTGTAGGTGGCGGATACCTGCGATAAAATCTGCATCAACCAACACGATCGGTGCGCTGGATATCTGCTTCACTTTTCGTATTAAATCTTCAGGGTCTTTTATATCTGCGTCTCTTACACCTTGCACAACATACTTTCTGCCCTCCACATCTATGGTTAGCATCTCATCCACCGTGGCTTATTGGTATTAGTGTGATGAGGTCGCCATCCTTGACCTCGGTTTCGTCGCCTTTTAAGGCTGAGACCTCCACCCCGTTTACTAAAATGAGCGTATTAGCCCTTGTTATCTTAGGCTCCCCTTTAAGGTTCAGCCTGTTTAGTAGATCAGCTACACTTATCTTGTCTCCCTGAAACTCCATCTCATCTTTAAACTGTGCCGCTAGATGGCCTATGAAGCGTACCTTTATCATCTCTTCACGCCTTTAAAGATAGATAAGGGGAGTCATATATCTTTAGGCTTAGAGAGTAAATGTAGCAAGAAGATTAAGAAACCACCATCCTAAGCTTCTTCAGGTTTTTGTTGGGGACCTTTATTTCGACTCATTAACCGCGTAATGTAGCCTGCGATCTCGTTTCTCAGCTCCTTAGATCGGATAATGGCTACTTGTGATAAAACTTCTTTGTTTTTTTCAAAGTCTGTAGTAAATAGGTTGCCGTACTTCTCAAGCAGTAGCAAAGAGAGCCTCCTAACTCTGTCCAATCTGACTTACAACCTCTTTTAACGCTGGATAATAAACTTTAATTATTTAACCTTCGCACTAATAAACTATTGATATGAGCAGAGTTGTAATAAAGGCGCGTGAAAACGGACCCTATGTGGTTGAAGTGGATAGTAAGATAGTTGCCGCGCTCTGCCGATGCGGCGCTTCCAGCAAAAAACCACAATGCGATGGCACACATAGGAAAGTTGGGTTCACAGCGCCAGCAGCTGAAGTTAAGGTGACGGAGTAGCAAGAATCCCCATTGGGAAGAGTCGAAGCTAATAAAGCGTAAATAATAACGTGTTAGATGGTATAAGGTTGCCCTTGGCTGAAAAAGGTAAGGAAGAACTGCGGAAAAAGTTCTCTGCAGACCCAGATAGGTACTATAAGGTTGAACTCTTTACCAGAGAGGGGTTTAGTAGGAGAAGGTGCAGAGGTTGTGGAAGGTACTTCTGGACATTGGTTGATAGAGAGTTCTGCCCAGACTCTCCATGCAGCACCTACACCTTCTTAGGCGACCCGCCAACAAAGCGTCGGATAGGGTATGTTGAAGCGTGGAGGCTGATCGAATCCTTCTTTGTCGAGCGAGGGCATACCAGCATAAAGCGATACCCTGTTGTCTGCCGCTGGAGACCAGATCTCTACTTCACCGTAGCCTCTATAGTGAACTTTCAGAGGGTGGAGGGGGGTAGAGTAGTATTTGAACTCCCCGCCAACCCGCTCATCGTGCCGCAGATGTGTTTAAGGTTTAACGATATACCGAGTGTGGGGGTCACAGGTAGACACTACACCTCCTTCTGCATGATAGGGCAGCACAGCATACCTACTGATGGGCAAGGGTATTGGAAGGATAGGTGCATAGAGCTTGACTTCGAG
This sequence comes from uncultured Nitrosopumilales archaeon, assembly GCA_964421575.1. Classification (GTDB taxonomy): domain Archaea; phylum Thermoproteota; class Nitrososphaeria; order Nitrososphaerales; family JAAOZN01; genus JAAOZN01. The sequence continues at coordinate 774 of CAYQXI010000053.1, read as the reverse complement.
CTCCTAGTCAGAGCCTTCGGCATACCAAAAGAGGAGGTCATCTTCTTAGAGGATGTTTGGCTAGGCTACGGAGCCTTCGGCTACTCCCTCGAGTACCACGTAAGGGGGCTTGAGCTAGGGAATGCTGTCTTCACAGAGTTTCTAGGCGATCCTTCTAACGCGGTTGAGATGAAGGAGAAGGTCGTGGACATGGGCGCGGGGCTTGAACGATTCAGCTGGATATCCACGGGCAAGCCTACAAGCTATGACACAACCTTCGACTACGTTCTTCCAAAGCTGCTCGATAGATGTAAGGTGGAGTATGATGAAGAACTCCTACTTCGCTACTATAAGCAGAGCGCGGGCTTCGACTACGCTGAGGGGAAAACACCCATTAAGGCTGGTGAAGAGGTCGATGCGCTGTGGCGTAAGATCGAGCCGCTTCAAGCACTCTACACTCTGCTAGATCACACGAGGACACTAACATTCGCTATCGCAGATGGAGGGCTACCGAGTAATGTAGCAGGTGGCTATAACCTACGGGTCATACTTAGAAGAGCCTTATCCATACTTGAGCGCTTCAGATTCGATATAACCTTGGGCGAGCTTATCGAGATGCATATACTTGGCTTAGCCCAGATCTACCCCGAACTCTCAGAGCATAGAGATGAAGTCAAGACTATTCTATCTGTTGAGGAACAAAAGTATCTGAAGACCAAAGAAAGGATAGCGAAGATCATAGAGAAACTCAAACGCGAATCAAAGCCCCTAACAGAAGAGAGGGTAATCACACTC
>CAYQXI010000052.1:0-3666 GCA_964421575.1 uncultured Nitrosopumilales archaeon | reverse complement strand
CCACCCGACTACCCACCTGAAGACGGAGCATACCTTCGTGGGAACGACTTTTCACCAGCAGCTGTCTGCGTGCTACTACACACCTTCTACGATAAGATACCGGATTGGATGCAAGCTCTAGTAAGGGCTGGTGTCGAGAGTGGAGCCGCCCTATCAGGCTACCTTCAGACGGAGAACATAGGAATAGAGAAGATAATTTGCAACGTTGTCGCAAACCCAAATATACGCTACTTAATTGTATGTGGCGTAGAATCTATGGGTCATCAACCTGGTCAAGCCCTACAAGCTCTTGTGGAGAATGGTGTTGATGAGAAGCGTAGGATAATAGGCGCAGAAGCACCGACCCCATACCTCTACAACATACCTCTAGAGGCGATTGAGCGCTTCAGAAAGCAGATCACTCTAGTAAACATAGCTCTACTCGAAGACGTCACGTTAGCCCGTAGACCCGAGGTTGTTAAGGAGGCTGTAAGGTGCTGCTACCAAGAGGAGCCCACACACTTCCTCAAGTGGACTCTATACGATTCAGGCGCTTACCCAGCGGAGCCCATGTGCTTCAAGATTACGTGGAGGGTAGAGAGACCCTGGGCTGTCTTATCGGAGAAAGAGGAGGAGGTCTTAAAGAAAGCAGGCGAAGCGGCTAGAAAAGTAAGCGAAAAGGAGAGGAGAAGGAAGGAGGAGGAAGAGCTGCTTAAGCTGCTCTTAGGCGATGCGGAGAAAGATCGCGAATAGAGGTTTAACCAGATGGCTGCGGCTAAAGTCACCTCATTCATACAATCCAACTACTCCTAGCCTTGTTATCGCTATGCTCATCATCGGCGTAGCCGTAGGAGTCACCGCACCTAAATCTGTGCAGATGCTGAAGCCCTAGTTGCTCTCCTTGATCAGCATTATGGTCTGGGCGATGTGTAATAATAAGGTTTAGGGAAGCCGATTCTTGTTACGAAGAAGGTGAAGCAGATAATCTGCGGGCTGATTCTGAACTTCATCTTCCTACCCCCTCTGTCTTCTGCTCTCTTTCTCTCACTAATGATTTCACCCCATAATACTATTCCCAGTAGCCCACGGCGGAGTCCGCCTCATATGCACAAAGGTTTTGAAATGCCCAATAAAAGAAACGAATGCGATCATCTACAGCTCAGGCAAGAAGCACCTCCAATTAGCTATAGGGGTAGCCTTCGCATCCTTCGGTCAAACAGCAGCTCTACCAATAGCTGCCTCAGCAGCCTACTAAACAGTAAACGCAAGCATATTCTATAAACTCTTCAGAGACACAGCGCAACCTAACCTTTTTCACTTCTGATCTTTTCAAGCCAAGATGCAATATACTTCATGAATGATTCGAAGTCCCCTAACCTTGTCTGTAAGAAGCTGTAAACCAAATTTAGATCCAGTGAAGCGTAGTCGTGGACGAGGAGGTTTCTGAAGCCTATCATCGAAGCGATGGAATCGGCGAAGTTCCTCGGTATGATGTCTGTCTCAGAGAGTATATAGGGGATGTCTCGGTAGCGCTCCGGCCTTCTGAGCTGAAGTGAAGATATTATCTCGTTCCCTACATCTATCACACTTTCTATAGCAACTTGAAGATATCTTTCAGCCGAACCACTCAATCTAAAATCTCCTTTAAACTCGTCTAAACTCGCTTTCTGCAGCTCCTTCAAATACCTTAGATACTGCCTCATCTTCGCTAGCTTAGCTTTTATAAGCTCCTCTTCTACAGTAGGATCTGCTTTATCAGACATTCATAATACCTCTCCATAGCTCTCTTGAAGTCTAGGTATTCGCATTGAGCGGAGGCTTCGAAGATTATCCTGCTGCGTTCGCTCCGTGCGTAAATAAGTTTGCCCCGCTTTATCACCTGATGTTTGAGTAGAGGTGGAGCGGTGTTCAAGATTATCAAATCCAACTTATCTCCTAGGATTTCAGATAGTTTGTTAAGTAGATTTAGGTAGTAGTCTAGTAGATCCTCAGGGGTAGATGAGAGTAAGACAGCTATGTCGATGTCGCTACCCTTTACATCAGTTTCCCTTGCTTTAGAGCCGAATAGATAAGCGGCTAATATCTTCTCATCATCCTCAAATACTCTTTTTAACGCCTCTATATCCTCTTTCTGCACTCTCCCACCAACTCTAAACCCAAATTAATAAAGAAGTTATTTATAATCTGCGCCTTAAAGCAGATGGTTATATGTAAAGGTTTAACTAACGCCTTCAGCACAATAAGGTTGTAGATGAGGATTATAGCGTACACAGGTAAGGGTGGTGTCGGTAAGTCAGTCATATCGTGCGCCACAGCCATCAAGTTGGCTAAGTTGGGTTACAAAACCCTTCTAGCCTCTTCAGACCCAGCACACACCCTATCAGACGCTCTTCTTAAACCCATAGGCTCGGTCGAAACAAAGGTAGGCGAAAACCTTTGGGCGGTGCAGGTCGACCCGATCAAAGAGGTTATGGATAATTATAGCGTGATCATAGAGTATTTAGCTGAGGTGTTTAAGGCTAGAGAGATTGATGAAGCCTTAGCGTATGAACTTGCGAACTTCCCAGGCACGACAGGTGTTGCTACACTTCTTAAAGCCCACTCATATTACAAGAAAGGTGGGTTTGATGCTCTAGTCATGGATCTGGTTCCATCCGGCGAAGCACTTCGTCTCCTCTATGTTCCGCATCTTATAGGAAGGTTCAGCCGTAAGGTTGCGAAGCTGGTTGCACCAGCGGTTCAGCTAGGAAAGATCTTCGAACCCCTAATAGGTGTGCCTCCACCGCCTGAAGAGGCTATAGACGCAGAGGTTACATTGCTGGAGCGGCTTGACGCTGTGAGGGAGATGCTGACAGACCCAAAGGTGACAAGTATGAGGCTTGTGATGAACCCAGACGCGTTCAGCACATCCAACGCCTTAAGGGCTTTGATGCAGGCCTCACTATACGGTGTTAATGTTGATCTAGCCATTATCAACAAGGTTATCCCTCCTGAGGTAAGTGACCCATACTTCGAAGGCTGGATCAAGGCGCAGAAGGAGCATATCGAAGCAGCCAAGGCAAGCCTAGAGCCCATACCTGTAAAGCAGCTCAAACTCTACAGAAGCGAGCTCAGAGGCTTTGCGCAACTTGAAGAAGCCGCTGAAGAGCTCTTCAACGGTGAAGACCCCTCTCAAGTCTACTATGTAGGTAAACCGATAGAGGTCGCTGTTAGAGAAGATGGTGTTGAGATGAATATCCCAGCACCATATGCGAAGAAAGACGAAATGGAGGTTGAGAGGATAGGCGATGAGCTCATAATTCACTTACACACAGAATCAAGCGATTTAAGGATCCTAATACCACTACCAGCAGCAGCCTTCAAATATAGCTTGAGGAGCGCTAAGCTTATTAACGAACGGCTCTATCTAAAATTCTCTAGGGAATAGGTTTGGCTGAAGAAAGAAGAGCGCCCCCCTATCAGCCCACCATCATACCCATACTCCTACCCATACCACTAACACCAACAGCCTTCGACGAGTTGTTGATCAAGATGTGGCCCAAAGGCTACGAAGAATCTCTAACACACTTCTTAAACGCCAAAATCGAATTGTATAAAGCTGTTGAAGCAGCGCTAAAGAAGAGGAGTGAGCAGCTAGAGGAGCTTAAGGAGAATAGGCAGAAGAAGGAGAAGGTCAAAGTAGAGTAA
>CAYQXI010000051.1:0-8032 GCA_964421575.1 uncultured Nitrosopumilales archaeon | reverse complement strand
CTTAGAAGAGAGTTCACCTACTTTTATCCGTTGGATGCTAGACACTCCGGCAGAGATCTGGTGCCGAACCACCTAACATTCTTCATATTCAACCACGCAGCCATCTTCCCCAGAAAACTATGGCCTAGGTCTATTGTGGTGAACGGCTCTGTGCTTATGGAGGGGAAGAAGATGTCCAAATCATATGGCAACATCATCCCGCTAAGAGAAGCGGTCTCTAAATACTGTGCTGACGCTCTGAGATTAGCGCTCCTCGCTACAGCCGAGTTGCTTCAAGACGCAGACATCAGCCTAGGGCTTATCCGCCACTTCCAAGAGAGGCTTGAAAAGCTCTACGTGTTCGCTGAAGAAGTCTTGAACTTGCCATGCGAAGGCGAACCCACCTACAGCATCGCAGATAGATGGCTGATGTCGAGGCTGCAAGAGGTTGTAAAGAAGACTACCGAGGCGATGGAGAAGCTCAGAGTAAGAGAAGCCATCCACAACATCGTGTATATTATGGACCAAGATGTAGCCAAATATCAGAAGATGAAAGAGGCGTTGGATAAGGGTGAGCTAGCTGCTAAAGCCACAGTCCTACGCCAAGCATTGGATATAAAGGTAAGAATGCTGGCACCCTTCGCACCATACATATGCGAAGAACTCTGGCAGAAGCTCGGGGGTGAGGGCTTTGTCTGCTTCGCTCAGTGGCCTAAGTATGATGAATCTAAGATAGATCTGCCTGCGCTCGCTAGTGTGGAGTTGATCGATACGCTGCTAGAAGATACTCAAAACATCATCCGAGCCACAGGAATCAAGCCGAAGAAGGTACTTTACTATACCGCAGCCACGTGGAAGAAAAGAGCATACCTCAAAGCCCTTGAGCAGAAGGTAGGTGCTGGGCTTAACTTGAAAGGGTTGATTAAAGAGGTTATGCAAAGCGAACCCAATATTGACCCGAAGAAGGTTGCTGACTTCGCTAAGAAGGTTGTTGAGGATCTTACCTCCACACCTTTAGATGTCGTTAAGAGGAGGTTTGCAGTAGGTTTACTAGATGAAAACCTTGTTCTGAAAGAGTTTTCGAATTACCTTGCAAAGGAGGTCGGCGCCGAAGTCTCTGTGTTTAGCGAAGACGACCCCTCGAAATACGACCCAAAGAATAGGGCTGAACTGGCTAAGCCATATAGGCCTGCGATATACATCGAATAAAAATAGAAAGGTGAGGTGGTGGTTCTACTTCTGCTACCCTCCACCTTCTAGCCTAGCGAGCTCCTCTTGAAAGCCCCGCTTTACCCCTCTTAGATACTCAACTTCGCTATGGAGATTCTCTCTTTTACTACGCAGCCGCTCTAACTCAAGCTCTTGCTTCACACTCTGCAGCTCAACGCTGAGTTGCTGAATCTTCTCACTCATCTCCCTAACCTTGACCGCCAGCTCCTCCTTTTCAGCAGCCTTCTTTCTAAGCAGCGCCAACTCGGCTTCGTGCACGATTCTGAACCTCTTCGAACCAGCTACGATAGGGAACTTTGTTTGGCATCTCTCGCATAAATAGAGTGCTATCTTCTTCTCAGAGAAGCCCCCTTGCTGATCGAGCTCACCCGGTATGCTCCAGATCTTGATAGGCTGCCGAACTTCATTTCGGCAGTTGGGGCAAGTGGCGGTCATCAAGTAGCAACCTGTATCGTTACCGGAGCGGCTGCCACAACTTGCTCGTATGATAAGATCTCTTGCTCTAAGCTTGCCTTCTCGGATCGTAGGGCATCGACTTCGCCTTGCAGAGCTTTGAGCTTTGCTTGTAGCCTCAGCACTTCTACACGCTCCTTGAGCTTGGGTATCTCTTCAAGTAGGAGTGCGCGTTCGGCTTCTAGTGCCCTTATCTGGGCTTCTAAGCTCTGCTTTATCTCCAAATAGTTTTTTGTGCTCTCCAACACCATCATCACCTACTCAGCTTTAGTGTTTGGTGTCGAATTTCAAAAGCGTAGCCTAAACAAGTTGCCACAGTTATCAAATGGTTTGCATCTTTCTTGAAAGCATATATTTTCTCTTTGCGTAGGGTAGAGCTGTGAAGGTTGAGCGACGCTTCTGTGATTGCTGCTTAATGAGAACTGAGCATGAGGTCGTTAGGGAACCTGAGATGCCCACTCGGAAGGCGAAAGTGAAGTATAGGTGTAAGGTCTGCCGTAGAGAGCGTTGGCTAACCCCTCTTAGACCAAGTTCAGAAATAAGCTACTAAGCTGTGGAGCAAAACTCTTTGACAAGCCCCTTCATAACACCAATCACTATCTAAAGCAAGCAGAGATGCTGCCACTGGTCTTCGGGTTAGTAGCGATTATAATTCTCTTCGCCTATATAAGCGTATATGCTTCGCGAAGAACAGGGTTACCTGAAATAATCTTCCTCATGCTTCTAGGGGTTTTAGTTGGACCTGCGCTCCAGATAGTTAAGGTTGATGACCTTGCACCAATCGCACCATTTGTAAGCTCTCTAGCGATTACCCTAATCCTATTCGACTCCGGGTTGAAGATGGATCTAGTTAACGCCCTAAAAGAGAGCGGTAGGGCGATAGTGCTTGGTGTATTAGGGTTTGTCTTCTCGTTTCTAACAGTAGCCACATATACAGTGCTTGTCTTTAACTGGGATCTTCTTTTCGGTCTTATAGTTGGTTGTGTGTTAGGTGGGACGAGCTCCATGATAGTCATCCCGATAGTCAATCGGATGAGTGTAAATAGACGGATTGTAACGATACTAAGCCTTGAGAGCGTGGTCACAGACGTGCTGGTTATTGTCTGCGCCCTCGGTTTACTTAAGATCTGGTTAGGTAGCCAAAGTGAGGGGTTGAACTTAGCGAAGAGCCTCTTCGATAACTTCGCCTTAGGTGGTATAATAGGTGTTGCTGGGGGTTTAGTCTGGTTGAGGATGCTTAACACCTTCACTGAGGATGACTACAACGGTGTCCTAACGCTTGGGGTAATGCTTGGCTTATACAGCATTTCTGAACTGATGCAGGGGAGCGGGGCTATATCAGCACTAACCTTCGGCTTAATCTTAGGAAATGGTACACTCATCTCAAAGAAGCTTAAACTAAACTTAGCCAGCCAACTAGATCGGGTTAGCAGAGGTTTTCACGAGCAGATTACCTTCCTACTGAAGAGCATAGTTTTTGTCTACCTAGGCATCATACTTTCCCTTATAAACCCAAGTAATTTCATCATAGGAGTTGGTGTCTCGCTACTACTCCTTTTGGCAAGGGCTGCGGCTGTCTACATAACGAGCCTAGGTGACCCGATTCTAAGTTTAGATCGGAAGATAATGACGTTTCTGCTACCTAGAGGGCTTGCTGCCGCAGCGGTGGCGCAGCTCGTAGCGGCTCAAGGCTTATCTAACATCCAGAGCTTCAACGACATATGCATCTCAGTGATCCTATCAACGATACTCATAACAATAGCTGGAACACGGCTGTCCAACACCAGAATACCTTTAATTCCGCACTTAAAACTCAGCTTCGCAAAGGCGCAAAAAGTCGCTGACAAAGAGTTTAAAGAAAAGAAGCTGGTAGAACGCTTTGAAGATGAAGATGAGCAACACTACAGGTTAAGGCAACAAGTAGCAAACTGCTTACTTAACGACAAAAAGCTAGGTCTTGTTTTAGCCGAACCACCCCAGACTTGGAGCTTCAAACCAGACCTATATCTAAAACATCCAAGCTGCGCAGTTGCGGTAGAGGTGTTGGCTAGTACTCAGCGGCTTAATGAAAAGAAACTCGCATTTGAACTAAACAGCTGTGTTGAAAAATATATGTCAATAGAATTCGAGGGTGTCTTGAAGATCGTTTTAGAGGATCTGACTGTTTTGCGTAACTTGAGGGCGTTACACCTCTTAAACAGATACTACGAATTAACCGAAACCACAAGAGGTTTCAAAATCATGCTAGACGCCTTCGATCCCAATAAGAAGAAGCTTATCCCTGTCAGCGAAATAGTTAAAATTGTTATCAAAGAGCAGCCGAACACGCCTCAGAAGATCAACAACCTTCAGATCCTAGAGTAAAAGAAGGTAATGAATGTAAGAATTTTCAGCATTTATTTATCAGTGGTCAGAACCCTCTAAGAATACAAGCGTTTTTATGAGCTAGTTCGGTGTTAATTTTCCTCAGAAAATATCTTTTAATATGTGTGTTTTAAACTATTCCGAAAGTCGCTCTTGAGTGATGGGAGATGTGGATCAGTTATCACGGTTTATGCGTGAACTGCGAAGGGGTGATATCCAATGATAGGCTTCTCAAGATCGGTGTTTGTGAAAAATGTCTTGATAAGACCGAGGGTGTTGAAGGCTGGTCACAGATCTTAAAGCTTTTGAAGGAGAGGGGTAGGCTCTATTTTGCAGAGGATATCTTCACTTTCCACAAAAGGTTTAGGGATTTTTCCCTATTCTTTAGAAAGGCTGTCGGGCAGAGGATGTGGTCTCTTCAAGAAACATGGGCTAGAAGAATCCTATTAAACAGCAACTTCTCTATAGTTGCACCAACAGGCGTTGGGAAGACCGTTCTTGGGACTGTTTCCGCCCTTTATTTTGCAACCAATGGTCATAAGAGTTACATCGTATTGCCAACAGCACTACTTGTGCAACAAGTTGTGGAGCGGATAGACACATACACGCAGAAACTTGGTGTTAAGGTGAGAAGGCTATATTATCACGCAGGCTTGGACGAAGTTAAGCGTAAAGAAGTCCTAGAAAAGGTGGCTAAGGGCGAATTTGACATCTTAGTGACGACAGAAAGGTTTCTAATAAATCACTTTGAGGTTTTAGAAAGCAAGAGTTTTGGTTTCGTTTTTGTAGATGACGTAGACTCTTTTCTGAAGTCCCCACATAATATAGACAAGATCGTTGCGATTCTCGGGTTTAACAATGAAATAATATCTTCAGCCTTCCAGATCATAGAGCTAAGGAAGGAGGCGAACCGCCTTAGAAGAATGGGAAAACAGCCCTCAGAAGTCTTAGAGAAAATTAGAGAGATTCGAAGCAGAATTGAAGACTACAAGCGTCAAAACAGAATAGGCCTCCTTGTGGTTTCAGGCGCAACGGTAAAAGCTAAAAGGACAAAGAGGATAAAACTCTTCGAGGAGCTCCTCAACTTCCAGATAGGCTTCAAACCCGAATTCCTCAGAAACATAAAAGACTATTACTTGGCTGTAGAAAGCCAAGTTGAACAACAGGTCTTATCCCTCATAAACAAGTTCGGCGGTGGCTGCCTAGTCTTCGTTCCTTCGGCACTTGGCAAAGAGTACGCCGTTAAGCTTGGAGAGTTCTTAAACCTGCGTGGTGTGCGAGCCTACGTTTACACAAAGATGGACGAGGAAATGATTCTTAGCTTTGAGAGAGGCGAATATGATGTCTTGATAGGTGTTGCGAGTTTCCGAAGCCCGCTGGCAAGGGGTATAGATCTCCCAGAAAGAATCCGATACGTAATCTTTGCGGGAATCCCGAGAATGGAGGTGAAACTGAGCTGGGAGGAATATAACCCAGTCAAGCTTCTAACACTTATCAAAAACATCCGAGAGTTTCTTGAACCATCCAAACAAGAGAAGGCTAGCCAAATCATCGAAACACTGCGCAGAATCCTACCTCTGAACAAACAAATCGTTGAAAGAGTAAAAGAAGCCATAGAAAAGGGTGTTCAACTAGAAGGTTTTGACGAGTATGTTAAACGGGTTGTTTTGGATTCCAGAAACTTCTTAAAAGAGGCGGTCACTCCGAAAGTTGTTGAAGAGATCACAAATAGCAAGGAAATATCCCTAAAAAAGAGAGACAGTGATCTGCATCTTGTTATAGCTGACCCTGTGGCTTACCTTCAAGCATCTGGAAGAGCGTCGAGGATGTTTGCTGGTGGAATAACGCGTGGTGCAAGCTTTATCCTCGTAGATGATGAGAAGGCCTTCTACTCGCTCAAGAAGAGGTTGGAGTTTATACTTGGCGAGTTTTCGCCGATAGAGTATGATGAGAAGGCAGTTGAACGGTGGTTTAGGGGGATAGATGAGGATAGAAAGGTTATAAGAGAGATTAGGGAGGGGAAGATCTCTAAGAGGATTAAAGATTTCGTAAAAACAGCTTTGTTGGTCGTCGAATCACCCACAAAGGCCAGAACTATTTCGAGGTTCTTTGGTAGACCCTTCAAGAGAAAAATCGATAGCATAACGGTTTATGAGGTAAGCACAGGTGAATTTGTGCTCAACATCGTTCCTACCATGGGGCACATTTTCGACCTAGTTCTGAACGAGGGTCTCCATGGTGTCAGAATTGAAGATGGACGATACATACCAGTATATGACTTCATCAAGAAATGCGCGAAATGCGGGGAGCAGTTTACTGGATTAGAGTTCTGTCCAAAATGTAAGAGTTCTGAATATTACACAAAGAGAGATCTTGTGAAAGCTATGAGAAAGATCGCCTTAGAAGTTAATCGTGTTTTTGTCGCTACAGACCCAGATATTGAGGGTGAAAAGATCGCTTATGACGTGTACTGCTCGCTTTACTCTCTGAACAGTCGTATTGAGCGGCTTGAGTTTCACGAAATAACAAAGAAAGCCTTCCTCAACGCTCTAAGAGAGAGGCGTGAGATAAATCTGAGAATGGTTAAAGCCCAGCTCGTCCGCCGCATAGAGGATAGATGGATGGGGTTCGAGCTCAGCCGAAAACTCTGGCACCGCTTCCAAAACTATAGGCTTTCGGCTGGAAGGGTTCAGACACCGGTTTTGGGTTGGATAATCGAGCGGGTATGCGAGTCGAGGAAGAAAAAGAAGGTTTTGTTAGCGATTCTCCCTAACGGCTTAAAGGTTTCTGTTGAAGACCCAACCTTACAGTCACCGCTTCAAAGCCTTAAAGCGAAGATAAAGAGTTTAGGAAGCGAAGAGAGAACAATTAACCCACCTCCCCCCTATACGACAGATACGCTTCTCCGTGATGCGTCAGTAAAGCTGGGTTTCTCTGCAACAAAGGCTATGATGATCGCGCAAGACTTGTTTGAAGTCGGTTTGTGCACTTACCATAGAACAGACTCGACAACCGTCTCCGCGGTCGGCGTAGGTATAGCTAGGGAGTACATACAAGAGAGGTTTCCAGATCTCTTTGTTCCTAGAAGATACGCGATGGAGGGTGCGCACGAATGTATAAGACCCACAAAGGCGGTGGATGCTGAAAGATTGGAGCACCTCCTATCCCTTAGAATCTTAAGGTTTCCCAAAACGCTCACCCACGACCATTTCCATCTCTATGACTTAATTTTCAAGCGCTTTATTGCGAGTCAGATGAAAGAGGTTAGGCTTCTCTACCAAAGGTTTAAGGTTCTGATAGATGGGAATGAGACGGCGGTCGAAAATCCGGTAAACATAGTTAGCGAAGGCTTTAACAAGGTGCTACCCATAAAGGTTACAAGCCCAGTCAAAGAGGGCGAATATGAGTTAAAGTTCGCAAGGCTACTCTATCTACCTCTAGCAAGACCCTACAGCCAAGGAGAGGTGATATCGCTGATGCGGGAGAAGGGTGTGGGAAGACCGAGCACCTACGCAAAGATCGTCTCCACACTCCTTGAAAGGAAGTATGTTGTTGAGAAGAAGAATAGACTCATCAGCACATTCTTAGGCTACAAGGTTTACACATACTTAAACCAAAACTTCAAACAATATATATCGGATGAGACTACAAAGAGACTCGAGACGCTCATGGACTTAGTGGAGCAAGGAAAAGCCGATTACAACGAAATCTTAAAGAATCTGCACCAAGAAATTATGGAGATAAGAAAGATCTAACATCTCATTAAGAAAGCAAAAACTCTATGGACCCCGCAAACTATGCAGCGTTCCAAGACCAACCGCTTTTACCAGCAGCTCCTACTCAAGCAGATGTGAGTGACTAACTGGTGCGGGGGGTGGGATTTGAACCCACGAACCCCTATGGGACGAGGTCCTAAGCCTCGCGCCTTTGACCTGGCTTGGCGACCCCCGCGCACAGTAGTGCTATCTCAATAGGGTAAATTTAAGCCCTACACTTGTAACACAGA
>CAYQXI010000050.1:0-2468 GCA_964421575.1 uncultured Nitrosopumilales archaeon | reverse complement strand
TAGCGCTCTATAGAAGGGGGAAGCTGTGATGGCTGAGCCAGAGATCCGCTTCATAAAGAGTGGTAAGGTGAAGGACATCTATCAATATGGTGGAGATAAGCTGATGTTCGTCTTCTCAGATAGGGTCTCAGCGTTCGATGTAGTCCTCCCAACACGTATACCGAGGAAGGGTGAGGTGCTCTGCAGATTCAGCGAATTCTGGTTTCAGGTGCTCCCCTACCCCAACCATATGCTAGAAGTGATACCACCAAACAAGATGATCGTAAAAAGACTCAAGATGATACCTCTAGAATGTGTGGTTAGAGGGTATAACTACGGAAGCTACTATGAGAGGCTGAGCAAGGGGCTTCTCAAAGCGGATAAGCCTCTGAAGCTTGCAGAAGAGCTCCCCCAACCAGTCTTCGACCCAACCACAAAGTCCGAGACCAAAGATCTACCTATAACGAAGAGTGAAGCTGTCACACAAGGTCTGGTGACAGCCGAAGAGTATGATCTGCTCGGAGAAGCTTCTATCAAACTCTATAGTGAGATGAGGAGGTGGGCTGATAGGGCTGGATTCATAATAGCCGATGTCAAATTCGAGTTTGGGAAAGATGAAGAGGGGCGGATTTTGCTCGCGGACTCGCTTGGACCCGATGAATTCAGACTCTGGTTAAAGTCAGAGTATAAGGTTGGTGAGGAGCAGAAGAGCTATGATAAGCAGATCATAAGGGATTGGCTGATCAAGGTCTCATTCAGGTCTAAGCTGGAGGAGGCGAGGAAGGCTGGTCTACCTCTACCAACACCACCAGAGCTCCCTCAAGAGCTCGTTGAGGAGACTGTGAGAAGATACATAACCGCATACGAGCTGATATCCGGTAGGCGCCTATAGTAAGCGTAGTGGTAATATAGTTGGATGTTTATCGATAATCTAAAGCGGTATGAAGCCTAAATCATACGCCGAGGCTGGGGTAGATGTAGCTGAGATAAAACGTAGACACAAGGATCTAGCCAAGATCTTCTCCTCCACCTTTAGGTTCAGAAGAGGGAAGGTTGGTTCCGTCTACTATGGGATAGGGCATTATGCTGGGCTGATAGATCTAAAGGATGGTAGGCTGCTCGCCACGCACATTGACGGTGTAGGAACCAAGGTTATCGTAGCGCAGATGCTCAGAAGATACAATACAGTGGGCATAGATTGTGTGGCTATGAATGTGAACGATATAATCTGCGTGGGCGCCGAGCCCATAGCCTTCCTCGACTACTTAGCCCTAAAGAAGCCAGATCAAAGTCTTATTCAGCAGATAGCGGAGGGTGTAGCAAAAGGCGCCGCATTAGCTGGTGTGGCTGTGGTGGGCGGGGAGACCGCGGTTCTACCAGATCTTTTAGCTGGGGGCGAAGAAACCTTCGATTTAGCGGGCGCAGCCATAGGTATAGTTGAAAAAGATAGGGTTGTGACGGGCGAGAAGATGAAGGCTGGTGATGTAGTGATAGGTATAGGCAGCTCTGGCATACACTCTAACGGACTCACTTTAGCGCGGAAGCTCCTTCTAACCAAATACAGACTCGATGAGGTGGTTGAGCCGCTTGACCGAACTCTGGGCGAGGAACTACTCGAGCCAACCTTAATCTACGTTAAACCTGTCCTCGAAATCTTAAAGAAGGATATCTATGTTTCTGGCTTGGCACATATTACTGGAGGTGCCTTCTCTAAGCTGAGCCGCTTAACTAAGGGTCTAAATCTGGGATTTGAGCTCGATGATCTTCCAGAGCCTCAACCAATCTTCAAGCTGATACAGAAGGAAGGTAACTTGCCCGAGGAAGAGATGTATCGCACATTCAACATGGGTGTTGGGTACTGTGTAGTGACAAGCCCGGAGTATGCTGGGGATGTTGAGAAGGTCTTTAGGAGGCACGGATTCAAGGCTAAACCCATAGGTAGGGTGGTTAGGGGTAGAGGGGTTAGGGTTAAGGGGGTCAAGATCGCCTAGCTACGAGACACCCTCCAGAAGCCTAACTCTCTTGATAACCGAACCATCTGAGATGTGTATCAGCCGCTCTACTGTGTCGTTCTTCTTCTCCATCTCCCTAGCCTCATCAACCATAAGCGCAGCAACACGCATAACTTCGTGCGCCGCAGAAACATAATGAAGAGCCCTACCAAGATCTTTTACAGCATAGCAGCCTCGAGTAGATAACTCAGCTACGAGCCTACACGCCTCGTAGGCAGCCATCGCCTTAGCAGCAGCGTAAGGGTTGTGGTAGCCGGCGTAAGCCAGCGCCTTCTCCTTATCTAAGATGAGCTTTGGAGGCTGTGGTTTAAGACCCTGTTTAAGCGCTTCGATCATCTTATCAACCTCTATCTGGATAGCCCTATACACACCTGTTAGAGACAGTACCCTTATTATGTCGCTGTTGAATAGGCACATCTCAACCGGATCAAGAAACTCCTTCTTGGCGCCTATCATCGGGTCAGCATCCACTATAAT
>CAYQXI010000049.1:0-13379 GCA_964421575.1 uncultured Nitrosopumilales archaeon | reverse complement strand
TCCAACCTCTTTGTAGAGTAGCCTATGTGCATATACGCCTTAACCTCGACGTAGGTAGGCTGGTGCCTAGATACCATCGTTGAGAACCCTTTTAGGGCCTCTGGATGATCGTTCAACCCGTGCATAAGGGTTATTCTGAACACAGTCGGGCAGCTGAAGGTGGAGGTCAGCTCCAAGCTCTTCTGTAGAGCGCTCCAGAGCTTCGGCTCTATCGGTCGATTTAACCTCTGGTAAGACTCTTCATCCCAAGCTGTGAGCGAGATGTAGAGCTGGGTGGGCTCAGCGTCCAGTTCGACGAGCCTACTTAGAGCCTTCGGCAGAACACCCGATGTAACTAAGAAGACCGTCATCTCCCTCCTCTTAAACTCCTTTATCAAGTCGCTGAGATAGGGGTATAGTGTTGGTTCGCCTGAGAGCGATAGAGCCACATTTGTCGGCTCCATAGATTCCCTGAACCTATTCTTCTCAACTCTACCCTCTTTGACTAGCGCACCGTAACCACAAACGATCCTCTTATGTTCTTTTATCAAACCCTCAGCTATAAACTTCGGCTCATCCCAGATGTTGCTGAATGTGTCGCTACAATTATAGCCCTCATCACCCGGCATAATACGCCAGCAGTGAATACATCTGGTCAAGCAGCTTAAGACGGCTGGTGATGCTTGGAGGCATCTATGTGAACTTATCCCATAGAACTTCTCCTTGTAGCAGGGGCGTTTGTAGACGAGGCTGTTGTGGAGCCACAAACACTTCTTTGTCGCCGAATGCTCACCAACCAGATGGTAGCCCTGCTTCTTCAGTATCTGCTTCAGCTCTTCTGGTATTCTTTCGACTGAGGCTGCTTTTTGAGGCTGCTTCACCATACCTTCAACCTTAGAGAGGTGATGCTAAGTTAAAGTTTGATGGTCTCCTCTTTCATACCATTCTTGGTTATTATGAGAAGATCTATACCGTCGCCGCTCGCTGCGTCGCGCTGAATGGCTGACTTTATAGCTTTGATGACGAGTGCTTTAGCCTCCTCCTCAGTCATATCTTTGCGGTACTCGCTCTCTAGCACGCCTATAGCCATTTCAGCACCAGAGCCTACAGTAGCGTATTCGTCTGGTATAACTGATCCTAATGGGTCGAGCACATAGATCGCTGGCGCATCGTCAACCCCACCTATGACAACTTGTGTTAAGAGGGGCGCCCATCTACGCTCGAACATCAGGACCGACATGAGTTTGGCTACGGAGTGTGGTGGAACTGGTCTGTTTAATTCGATTTCACGCAAATAGATGTAAGCAGAGATCTCTCTAACCAGCATCTGCATATCTGCTACGAGACCCGCGCAAGCAGCACCCACAGTCCTACTTATTTTGAATACTTTCTTTCCACTTCTACTTACCACGTGTGTGCCGTAGGTGAGCCTTTTTTCAGCACCCAAGACTACACCGTCTTTGAATGTTACACCTACCGCTGTCGCGCCGGGCATCCAAGATTCGTTAAACATGTTTATCCTCACTAAAGCTACCGCTACACACATTAATTTAAGTTATGCTCTAAAGGAAGGGAATGTTCGTTAAATCTGTTGTTAGATGCCTACTGCGGCTAAACTTAAATTATCGATGTTGGAGGCAAGAATATCTGATGCTACGCATATCCAGCATATACCGCCAGAAGTATATGCTATGTTACCGCAGATATAGCATACCATAGCATCCCTCTACTGGACTTCTGCGGATATTAACAAATAGGTGCATTAAATTAGACTTTTGGTAAAGAGCATCTAGGTCTCAAGATATTACGAAAATATTTTCGTATATGTTGAAAAATCTTTAGCTAAAAGCGCAATTGTGTTTAATTTTTGGTTGACTGCTGTTTTTAATTTACTTTCTTTGAGGCTGAAGCCACGCCCATTTGATACTCATTAAATATCTTGCTATAGACGCTATCCCTATGCCAAAGAGGTTTGAGATAGTGTAGTGAAGCGAGGCTAGTTCTGTTAAAGCGTAGAGAATAAGAAGGTTTATGACCAGCCCAATTAACATAAGGATGTTAAACTTAACTAGTCTTTTTAGTATATGCCCTGATCTCCTATCTCTGAACGTCCATACATCGTTTAGAAAAAAGTTCGATATTATCGATACCTCAATCGCTATAATACCTGAGTATAGATAGTATAAACCTAGGCTGGTTAAGAGCATCAAGATGCCTTGATTAACGAAGATGCCTGTCAACCCGACTATGTTGAATTTTATGAACCTCATCCAGTAGTTTAGTGTCAGCATCTTCTGAAGCATCTTAGGAAGTGATCTATTTTTACTCATTTCCACCTAACCTACTCAACAGCAGCTTTAGGATAACCGCAGCTAGAAATAGACCTTCTGCAACATAAAGTATGGCAGGCAACCCGCCTATATGCCCTGACGCTCCCCCAACTACGTTACCCACAGCTATTCCTAGGCTTAGCATGATGCTGTATAACCCCATAGCTGAGCCGCGTAAAGTCGATCTAGCGGTATCGCCTACTAGAGCTAAGATCGATGGTACTAGTGCGGAGACCATTAGGGCTGAGGGCGCTATCACGTATAGATAGGCTCCGAAGTTGGGGTAATCTGGGTTGGTTTCTGGGGAGAGTGAAAGGGCTAGCGTTGGTAGTAGTATAAGCATGCCAACAATACCTATCCACATCGTCTTCTCCCGCCCTATCTTATCAGAGATCCTACCGAAGATTGTGGCCCCGACACCTAAGCCAGCGGCGCCTGCGAAGAGCAGCAGACCAGATTCTTCTACTGAAAAACCTCCTAAGCTCAAAGCCTTGGGTATAAAGAAGGCTATCCCAACCAAAGTTGTAAGCACGAACCAGAGTGGTAATAAGCTCTTTATCTTCCAGCTAAGAGCTCTGAAGAAGTTGAATGTAAGTGGCGCTGTTAGCCGCTCGTGAGGTGGCTCGATCACCAGTATTTTAGCCAAGATCGTTGCTATAAGTAGAAGGATTGTGGTAGTGAAGAACACGTAACTTGGGCTGGCTTCGAAAGTGGTGTAGAGCCCGGTGCCTATGAGTATTCCGCCTGCATAACCCGCTATGTTTGCTAGATCAAACAAGCCCATGCCTACACCCCTATCGCTTATCTTTGTGAGGTCTGTAATCATAGTCAAGGTTGATACGATTACGGCTGCTGCTGAAACACCCATAACACCGTGTACGACCGCGATGAAGAGTGTGTCTCTTGATAACCCGAGTAAGAAGGTTAATATTGTTATAGAGGTTAGCCCAAAGAGAAGTACACGTTTACGCCCATGCCTATCAACATACATGCCAGCAGGTGCTGCTGATACTGCTTCAAATAGTGGGTAGATTGAGAGCACGATCCCTGTTACCAAGCTATCTGCGGTAACGTAGTGAGGGAAGGCTATTACAATAACTCCAAAGCCTACACGTGTTAGGAAGGCTACGAAGTAGAGTATTGGGAGGTTGAGGGCTCTGTAGCGGAGTAGGATGTTTGTGATCAACGTTACCACAGATTTACCCCTACTACCACTCTCTCATTATTTAAACCGCTCGCCAAACCATCTTTGGAGTAATCTTAACTTCAACGGCGCTAGAGCTTAGTTTGTTTAACTCATAGGCGCAGTTGGTCAACCTACTTACAACGTACAGGTTAGTTTCAAGGTGCTGAGTAAGTTTAGAAGTGATGTAGGTCGAAGTGCCTTCTGCCAAAGAGAGCGGTAGCACAAGCATATCTGCGAGGTGAGAATCTACGGCTGCTTGAGCAGACCACTCAGCTAGAAACCTTTCAGCAGCCTCCCTACCTACTTGCTCAGCTGGTTTACCTCTCTCACCTATAGCATCAGCACCCAAGTACGTCCCTCTTGATTCGTCTACACTGTATATGGTTATGGATGTGCCAGCGCCCACAGCGGGTTCTACCGAAGATCTAACATCAGCTACTGGGATCTTGTGCTGGTTGAGTATGTTTAGGGCTGAGTTGAGCTGCCTCTTTGCAACCTCAGAAGGTAGTTGCGAACATACGCTGATTATGTTTGCTGGTGATGCTGGTTGCCCTATAAGGGTTAGGGGCTTTATGCTCTCAGCGGGCTCAACCTCAACTTTAACTAAACCGCCGCCCTTAGGGTAGTAGCCCCGCCTCTTCACAGCAAGTTTCACATCGATCCCTAACGCCTTTAACGCTGGTAGGAAGACGTAGTTGAAGTAGTCTATAGTCGGACTCCATTTAACATCAGTCCCACCTATTATCTCGAAGCTGCACTTCTGCTCAGCCTTAGCCGCAACTATGACAGCAACTTGGAGGAGGAGGGTTATCGCGCCAGCAGACCCTATATCATACTTCATTTCGCTGGCGACGAGCTTCTTAGGTCTGAAGAGGATGGTTGAGGAGCCGACGTTAAGCCCCTCTACCTCAGCATCACACATTGAAGCGATGATCTTTATGGTACCTACGTGCTGCGGCCTAAGCCCGGGGTTTGGTCTGCCCGCTCTGATCTTGACTACCTTCACAGGTCTCCTTATTATTGCTGATAGGGCTACGGCTGTTCTAAGTATCTGCCCCCCTCCTTCGCCATAAGAGCCATCCACTACTGCTTCGCTCAACCCCAACCCTTCTAACTCCTCTGCTCGGTGTTTAAATAATTCTATGAACCTATGACTGTAGTATGTGGCGCAGAGGTCTTCTGGTGGGGCGCTTTCAACCCTTCCACCTTGGGCATCTCCATGCTGTAAAATATGCGCTTGAGAGGGTCGAGCAGCTATGTATCTTAGTGGGCTCAGCCGAGAAGAGCCATCAACCGGATAACCCCTTCACAGCGGGTGAAAGAGTATGTATGATAAAGGCTGCGCTAGAAGAAGCTAACATCGACTGTAGAAGGGTGCTGATCATACCTTTACCCGACGCTTCTGCCCACTCGATCTGGGTCGCTTCGGTCAAGGCTACTGTGCCTAAGTTTGATGTCGTATTCTCCAACGACCCCCTAACAAGAAGGCTTTTCCAAGAAGAAGGCTTCACCGTATTAGATATACCATTTTATGAGAGGTCAACTTTCTCGGCCACTGAAGTTAGGCGCAGAATGCTGAGAGGAGAAGCCTGGGAGGAACTAGTCCCCAAAAGCGTTGCAAAAATAATTTATGAGGTAGGTGGTGTAGAGCGGCTTAAGCAACTAAACCAACAGAAATAACAAAGAACCGGCTCTAAACGTTTGGAAGCTGACCAATAAATAAAGCTCTTATATCCGCCATTAGCTAGGCTAAAGATATGCAAAAAAAGCTCGTCATGGTACCTGGACCCACCAATGTACCTGACCGAGTTATGCAAGCCATGCTCAAGCCGATAATAAACCACCGAAGCCCAGCTTTCACACAGCTCTACAATGGTATTAAAGAGAAGTGTCAGAAGGTCTTTCTCACTAAGAGCGACATCATCGTGTTTACAGCATCAGGCTCAGGGGGTGTGGAGGCGGCTATAACGAATATCGTCAGACCAGGGGATAAGGTGCTCGTCCCGGTCTTCGGAGAGTTTGGGCAGAGGGCTGCGGAGCAAGTAGAAGCCGCTGGAGGTAAAGCTGTAGTTGCTGAAGCCCCACTCGGCGATGCTCCTCGGATGGATAAGATCAGATCTCTGGCAGAAGCTAATAAAGATATTAAGGCTATCTTCGTGGTATATAATGAAACTTCAACCGGCGTAACATTCAGATGGCTTAGAGATTTAAGTAGGCTTGCATCAGAGTTAGGTGCCTTCTACATCGTGGACGCCATCTCCATACTTGGTGGAGACGAGCTGCCCGTGGATGAGCTAGGTGTTGATATTTGTATAACTGGTAGTCAGAAGTGCCTTGCCGCCCCTCCGGGTGTAGTTATTGTATCTGTAAGTGACAGAGTCAAGAAGTATCTTGAGAGCAACCCTCCACCTCCAAGACAATACTTCAACATGCCAAGATACTTCAAATACGCAGAGAGAGGTGAGACGCCCTTTACACCAGCTTTACCGCTCTTTTACGCGCTTGATGAAGCGCTTAATATTGTGTTGGAGGAAGGTTTAGAAAACCGAATAAGAAGGCATAGGATATGTGCTGAAGCTTTCTACAGAGCCCTAGCAGCGATAAACCTCAAACCTACGGCAAAAGAGGATGTTAGATCCAATGTTGTGTTAGCCTTCAATTACCCTCCAGGTATAGATGACGGCAGGTTCAGAAAGTTGCTAGATGAAAAGTTTGATGTACTGGTTGCAGGCGGCTTCGGCGACTTCAAAGGAAAGGTCTTTAGAATAGGCTGCATGGGTGAGGTGAACACACCACACGTATTAACTACTGTAACCGCTGTTTCCGCTGCTTTAAACCAACTAGGCTACCAGAACAGCACAGCTCTAGCATTAGACGAGGCACTTAAAGTCCTATCACAGCTAAACTAGATGTACAAAGCGAATAGAAGCAGTTAGTTTGAGCGACAAGTATTTTAGCCCATCTTTGGATGGCGTATCTGTGTTCCGACTTGCCGCTCGAAACAGGAACGCTCGTCTTAGTTAACTTAACGGGAAAGGTCAAAGATACAAACGAGCCTCTTGAAACTACCGTAGAAGAGGATGCGAAGGCTCTAGGCATCTACGACCCCTCCAGGAGATACGAACCACGCCTAATCTCAGTAGGCGAAGGATGGGTTATTCCCGGAATAGATGAAGCACTTAAGCAAGCTTCGGTAGGGGAGAAGATCAGCATCGACATACCACCAGAAAAGGCCTTCGGGCAGAGGGACGCTGCTAAGATCAAACTTATCCCACTGAGAAAATTCGGGGAAAAAGCGCATGAAATAAGCGTAGGGGACGAGGTGGAGTACGAAGGGAGAGTAGGTGTAGTGAGGTTCGTAGGTTCAGGTAGAGTGCAAGTAGATTTTAACCATCGGCTAGCTGGGAAAGTGCTTACCTATACGATCGAGGTGGTTAAGAAACTCGAAGATCCGATGGAAAAGGTGCTCTATCTAACTAAGCGTTGGATAAACGTGGATGAGAAGAAGATCGTAGCAACCATAGAGGATAAGACCGTTAAGATACTGCTACCTGAAGAAACCTACTTATTTGAGGGCTTACAGATAAGTAAACGAGGCATCTCAAGGGACATCTTCAAATACCTACCAGAGATCGAAAAGGTAATCTTCATAGAAGAATACCGCTCAGAAAAGAAGAGAGAAGAGAAGCCCCAAGAAACCAAAGCACCCGAAAAAACTGAGGAGCAAGAGAAGAAATAAGTTAAATAATCCCAACATCCTTAGCAAGAGCCCTCGCTTCATCATAACTTAAACGCATTTTATGCAGAATAGTATATCTCTCAGGCCTAAGCTCGGGTGCTAAAACGAGAGCTTTCGCTATCTGATCCGCATTTAACCCCAACTCTGCAGCGGTCACAGGTGCCTTCACATCACGAAGCGCATCTCTAAGCTTCTCCCAATCTAAATCGTGTAGCTTTGCCATCATAATAGCGCCTAACCCACATTTCTCTCCGTGAAGCCCAACGTTAGGTGCTATGATATCAAGCGCGTGGCTGAAGAGGTGTTCAGCTCCACTACACGGTCTACTGCTCCCAGCTATACCAGCAGCTACACCTGCGCTGATCAGAGCTTCGACAACATCTCTAACATACTCTTTATTGCCGCTACCGATGCCTTTAGCCTCGGATAGCACGATTTCTGCGCTTAGCAGCGCTAGGTTTGCGGCGTATTTGCCGAAATATTCTTGCTTCTCGTCTCTTGCAAGAATCCAATCTCTAACGGCCGTTATCTTTGCTATAAGGTCCCCGCAGCCAGCTGCCAGAAGCTTCTTCGGCGCATCAGCTATAATATCTACATCAGCTAACACACCGGTAGGCGGTTTGGTCATGTATGAGTAGGGCTTATTCACACCTTTAATAGAGGCGAGCGGGCTTGCTATCCCGTCGTGTGAGGCGCTAGTCGGTAAACTTACAAAACTTACTCTACAGTTATACGAGGCTAGTTTCGCAACATCTACCACTCTACCTCCGCCCAAGCCTACTATTAAATCCGCATCAAACTCCCTAGCAGCCTTTACTGCGTATTCTACCTCCAGCTTAGTTGAATGATCAACTTTTATGCAGCAGTAACTAAATTCCTCTCTCTTTAACGCCTCCTCAACAACCTCTCCAACCCTAGCCCACACGATAGGCCCGCTTATGATAAGAATCCGTTTGGGTGAAAATCTAGAGAGGAAACTGCCTACTTCTCTAATCACGCCATAACCTATCTGGATTACGCGAGGGAGCTCCATTACGTGTGAATCCAAACCAAACCCCTTCCCTAAAGCGAGCTATTTTAACCTCACCTAAGCATTAATACTTAAGTTCACCCCCTCTGAACGTAGTAAGAGGAGAGAGGTGCTTGGCAACAAGGGGCTGCTGGTGAAAATGGGCATATATATGCTGGATGTCTACAGATCTCCAAACATCGGGGTCTTCCTTAAAGCTAATAACCAATTCGTTCTAGTACCACGAGGCTTAGCCTCAACCAAATGCTCAAAACTATCTATACTATTACGCGTCAAACCGGTCAGAATATCGATAGCTGGTTCACGCCTATTAGGCCCCTTAGTTGCTCTAAACGACAACGGCATATTGGTCTCAAGATTAGCTGAAGATGAAGAAATAAAGACATTGAGCAGAGAGACGGGGCTACGTGTAGCTAGGTTACCGAGTAAGTATACAAGCGCCGGAAATCTTATAGCAGCCAATAATAAGGGGGCAGTAGCCTCTCCCCTTCTACACACGGAATGCCTAAAAACAGTTAAAGAGGTGCTGGGTGTTCCTGTTGAAACACTAACTATAGCTGGCTACACACAGGTCGGCTCACTCGTTACCGTCACAGATAAAGGTGCAGCAGTCCACCCAAAGGCTTCGCCTACAGAAATAGAGCGGCTTTCTGAAATCCTATCAGTAGATGTAGAGCCAGCGACTATAAATGGAGGTGTACCATTCGTCACCTCCGGCATTTTAGTCAACCAAAGCAATGCGGTAGTAGGATCCCTTACCACTGGACCAGAGTTGCTGATACTAAGTAGGGTCTTCAAGGTTTAAATGTAAGATAGAAAGCACCAGATGCTGGGCGTTGAGTGTAGAAGAACAGATTCAAAAGATGGTTCTCGAGCTAAGGATCCTTGAGTCCTACTATAATGAACTTTCTGCTAGAGAGACGCTGGTAGCGAGAGCTGTGTTAGATAGTAGAGCGACGATAGAGGCTCTTAAATCCATACCTGCAGGCTCGAATTCTGAGATACTTGTACCGTTAGGCGCTGGTGTCCTGATGAGGGTCTGTTCCCCTACGGTTGAGAAACTTCTACTTAACATAGGCGCTGGTGTAGTTATAGAGAAGAGTAAAGAAGACACCCTAAAGTATCTAAATGAACGCTTGAGCCAGCTCGAAGTAGCTCTCTCAAATATTGCCGCTCAAAAAGCCGAAATAGCAAATAAAATAAACGCATACCGAGCCCAAGTAAATAACTTAGCAGCCAAATTAGAGCAAGGTTAACCAGAGATGTTCGAGAAGCTGAAAAAGGCTCTCTCCTCTTTAGCAGCAGCGGCGACACAAAAGACCTTATCCGAGGATGAAGTTGATAAGGTTTTATGGGAGTTCGAACTAGCCCTCCTCGAAAGCGATGTAGCGGAAGAAGTGGTAAAAGCTCTCACCTCTAGAGTTAAACAGGAGGTTGTAGGGCTAAGGCTTAGTCGAAGCACGCCAACCCAAGAATACCTTAAGGGGAAGCTGCTCGAGATAATAAGGGGAGAGTTTTTTAAGGCTAAATCCATCGACTTAATTCAGCATATAAGTGAAAAGAAGGCTAAAGGCGAGCCGTATGTAATCGTCTTCTTAGGCATAAACGGCACGGGCAAGACCACAACCATAGCTAAGTTCGCTAACCTTCTCAAGCAAAAGGGGTTCAGCGTCATATTAGCCTGCGCAGACACACATAGAGCGGGTGCCATAGAGCAGCTAACGACACACGCAGATAAGCTCGGTCTAAAGGTCATTTCACAGAGATATGGTGCAGACCCAGCTGCAGTAGCTAGAGACGCTGTGATTTATGCTCAGAAGCATAGAGTTGATGTCGTTCTTGTTGATACGGCTGGTAGGATGCAGACAAGCCGAAACCTCATGGA
Source organism: uncultured Nitrosopumilales archaeon (assembly GCA_964421575.1). Lineage (GTDB taxonomy): Archaea > Thermoproteota > Nitrososphaeria > Nitrososphaerales > JAAOZN01 > JAAOZN01. The sequence goes on along the minus strand of CAYQXI010000049.1, from coordinate 3,230 downwards.
CGAAATGGAGAAGATAATACGTGTTGTGAAGCCAGATCTCAAAATATTTGTAGGAGATTCTTTGGCTGGCAATGATGCTGTATCCCAAGCTAAAGAGTTTCAGAAGTTTACAAATTTTGACGCTGTGGTGCTTACGAAGGTCGATGCTGATGTGAAGGGCGGCGCAGCCCTCTCAATAGTCTATGTTACAGGCAAACCTATACTCTATTTGGGTGTAGGACAGAGTTACGACAGCCTTAAACCATTCGACCCAGACGAATTCGTAAGATCCCTATTTGAACCCTCAGAAAGGTAATTATACACCCAGCATAAATTTATTGCTTGAAGAAGCGGATGAAATTAAAGGGTCGTGACCTACTCTCATTAAAAGAATTAGATGCAGAAGAGATATTAACCATCCTTGACACAGCAGACCTCTTTAAGAAAGAAAGGCGACAAGGCGTTTTGCATAAACCGCTCCGTGACAAAACATTGGCGATGATTTTTGAGAAACCATCTACACGCACGCGGGTAAGTTTTGAGGTAGCTATGAAGGAACTCGGCGGGAACACAGTTGTGCTTCATTCAAGTGAAATGCAGCTGGCTAGGGGCGAAACCATAGAGGACACCGCTAGAGTGCTCTCAAGATATGTTCATGTGGCGATGCTGCGGGTGATCCGACACTCAGATCTAGTTAGGTTTGCTGAGGCTGCAGATATCCCTGTGATAAACGGGCTTTCTGACCTATACCATCCTTGCCAGATCCTTGCTGACCTTCAGACGATCAGAGAGGCGAAGGGTGGGTTACGTGGCTTAAAGATCGCTTGGATAGGTGATGGAGATAATAACGTAGCCAATACCCTCATTATAGCGGCTGCAAAACTCAATCTAAATCTTAACCTAGCCTGCCCAAGAGAGTATCAGCCGAGAAAGGAAGTTTTGCAAGAAGCGGGGAATGCGAAGATATACCTAACCGAAGACCCCATCGAAGCTGTCACAGATGCAGACGTTGTGATTACAGACACCTTTATCTCCATGGGTAAGGAGGCTGAGAGAGAAAAGAGGCTTAGCACCTTCCTACCCAGATATCAAGTTAACCGGGGGTTGATGGAACTAGCTAAGCGTGATGCGATCTTCCTCCACTGCTTACCCGCACATAGAGGCGAAGAAGTTACAGACGGTGTAATAGATGGTAAATGGTCCGTAGTCTGGGAGGAGGCTGAAAACAGACTACATACACAAAAGGCGATACTCTACCACCTACTCCTAGACTAGAAAATTCTTATACTTAATTAACCACATGCAATAAGATGTGCAAAGCGATCTTAAGATCGGTTTCCACGTCTCTATAACAGGCTCAATAGATCTGGCTGTAGATAGGGCTAAGGAAGCGGGTTGCACAGCCTTTCAAATCTTCCTAAAGAACCCAAGAGGATGGGCATATAAACCACTGAAGGCAGATGAAGCAGAACGTTTTGTGAAAAAATGCGAATCTTGGGGCTATACCGCTGTTTTAGCACATATGCCCTACCTCCCAAACCTTGCTTCACCAAACGATGAAACGTATCGAAAATCCGTAAACTGCTTACTCGAAGACTTAACGAGAGCCGGGAGGCTTAAGATACCATATCTTGTGCTTCACCTTGGAAGCCACATGGGTGCAGGTGAGGAAGCCGGTATGCAGAGAGTCATTAAAGCGTGTAAATATGCTGTCAAGACTGTGAATAACAAAGTTATGATATTGCTCGAAAATACTGCCGGCCAGAAAAACAGCCTCGGGTCACGATTTAAAGATCTTAAAAGGATAATGGATGAGATAGGTGAGCAAGATAGGGTAGGAATCTGCTTCGACACCTGCCACGCATTCGCAGCAGGGTACGACCTAAGAACACAGAAAGCCGTAAACGAAACACTATCTCAACTCGACAAAGAGATCGGCCTCCAGCACCTCAAAGCTGTGCATTTAAATGATTCTGTAGGCGATCTAGGCTCACATCTAGATAGGCACGAGCATATAGGCTTAGGGAAAATAGGCGAAAAAGGCATGAAAGCGATACTACACACACCAGAAATCAGAAGACTACCAATAGTCATGGAGACCCCAGTAGATGAAAGAAGAGATGATAGAGGAAACCTAGCAAAGGCTCTTCAGCTAGCAAAGTAGCAGAAAATCAACCTTATGTAGCCCACAGATTTACCCAAATGAAGCACGCGCGGGGGTTGCCAAGCCAGGTCAAAGGCGCGAGGCTCAGAACCTCGTCCCATAGGGGTTCGTGGGTTCAAATCCCACCCCCCGCACCACCCAAAAACACCAGAAAACATCAACATAAAGACTTATATCCAGGTCTTTAACCTACTATTAATTTGCGCGTCGCACGGCGGCGTCTATAGTAAGCGCAAGGGTTGAACCCAAGCGATGCGCTATAGACCTCCAGACGCGCTAACAAGTATGAAGATTCAACAGATCAGCTGTTGAATCTGATGTGGGCTGTGTACCCTCGTATAAGCTTAGCCGTACTCCCAGATAAACGCCCTGACTCCGGTTGATCCTGCCGGACCCAACTGCTATCAGAGTGGGACTAAGCCATGCGAGTCGTACGCCTCTCGACCACCGTGAGAGGCGTGGCGGACGGCTCAGTAACACGTAGCCAACCTACCCTGAAGACGCGGATAACCCCGGGAAACTGGGACTAATCCGCGATAGATCAAGGCACCTGGAAGGGGCCTTGGTCGAAAGGGTTGAGGGGGCACGTCTCCTCAACCGCTTCAGGACGGGGCTGCGGCCGATCAGGTAGTTGGTGGGGTAATGGCCCACCAAGCCTATAACCGGTACGGGCTTTGGAAGAAGGAGCCCGGAGATGGACACTGAGATAAGGGTCCAGGCCCTACGGGGCGCAGCAGGCGCGAAACCTTCGCAATGCGCGAAAGCGCGACGAGGCTACTCTGAGTGCCATCCGCTGAGGATGGCTTTTCTCGGGTGTAAAAAGCCCGAGGAATAAGGGGAGGGCAAGTCTGGTGTCAGCCGCCGCGGTAATACCAGCTCCTCGAGTGGTTGGGGCGTTTATTGGGCCTAAAGCATCCGTAGCCGGCTCCATAAGTCCTCCGTTAAATCCAACGGCTCAACCGTTGGGCTGCGGAGGATACTGTGGGGCTAGGGGGCGGGAGAGGCGGACGGTATTCCCTGGGTAGGGGTAAAATCCGCTGATCCAGGGAGGACCACCAGTGGCGAAGGCGGTCCGCCAGAACGCGCC